>DATHRP010000066.1:0-1999 GCA_035465195.1 Afifellaceae bacterium
ACGTCGCAACGGGCATTGCCCTCATTCTGGCCTCGACCTTCGCGATGGCCTTCGCCGACGCCGTGGTGAAACTGGTCAGTTCCGACATGACGGTCTGGCAGGTCTTCGCCGCCCGCTCCCTGTTCGCCGTGCCCTGCCTCCTCGTCCTCGCCGTCTGGCAGGGCTCGCGCCTGCACCCCGTTGCACCGGTCTGGATACTGGCCCGCAGCGCCCTGCTCGTCCTGACGTGGCTCGCCTACTACGCCTCCCTGCCGGTCCTCACCCTGCCGGTGGCGGCCGTCGCGGTCTACACCAACCCGATCATCACGGCGCTGCTCTCGGCCCTCCTCCTTGGCGAGCGGGTGACCGGACGGCAATGGCTCGGCGTCTTTCTCGGCTTCTGCGGCGTCGCGGTCATCCTGAAGCCCGGCACGGACGCCTTTTCCTGGGCGATCGTGCTGCCGCTCATGGCCGCCGCATTCTATTCGCTCGCCATGATCCTGACGCGAGCCAGGTGCCGCGACGAGAACGCCGTCACCCTCGCCGTCGGCCTCCACCTCTCCTTTCTCGTCACCGGGCTGGTCGCCGCCGGCATTCTCGGCCTCACGGCGATGGATCGGCAGACAGTCGCCGCCTATCCGTTCCTGCTGGAGACCTGGCCGACGATGGCAACCGGAGACTGGGCGTTGATGGCCTTCCTCGGCCTGTTGTCGGCGGCCTTCTTCCTCGGCGTCGCGCGCGCCTACCAGATCGCTCCGCCGCAGATCATCGGCACGTTCGACTACGGCTATCTCGTCTCGGCCGCGATCTGGGGCATGGTCTTCTTCGCCGACAAGCCGGACGCGCTGACCATCCTCGGCATGATCCTGATCACCGCCGCCGGTATCCTCGTCGCGGCAAGGGGTTCGGGACGCGTGCCCGTCGCCGCCCCGGCGAAGGCCGGCCCGGACGGGTGAGCGGCAGTCACCGGCACGGATTCACATTGGCAATGGCGGCGTCCAATCCAATCTGGAGAGCCAAATCGACAACAAGGCATTCAAGACCATCAAGTTCCACCGAGCACATCCGCATCGATTAAGATCAAGGGCCGGTAGGTCAACGCACTTGAAGACCGAAACGGAATGGAAAGCGGACATCGGAGGCGGCGTAATCGACGTCTGCTTCGTGCCAAATTCTGCCGCAAGGTTGGCCCGGTCCCGCGGATACTCCAGGCTGGGAATCGCGGCGGGCTCGTCCCGGGCTTGCTGTACGAGATCACTTTTCGTTGAGGCGCGCATTACACGTGCGGCGATACTTGACAAATTTCGCGTACAATTGTCTTCAGACATATGATGAGAATCTGGCCTCAAACAACGCTGGCAACGTTGGTGCTGTTCCGCGCGGCGCTGGCGTTTGGCTTTTTCGTCTTCACCTCGCTGCAGCCAGCAATGTTTGCGGATGCCACCACCAAGGGGTTGCACGACAGTACGAAACTGGTCGGCGAATTGATGCATGTCGAACCGGCAGGGCTCGATATGCATGCACAGCACCACCATTCGACCGCTGAAGTTCCGAGCCCGGTCGTCAGTTCGTCGAACCACCTGGACATGGGCTGCGACGTGCATTGCGCATTGGATATGGCCGTTCCAGTCGAATGCCAGGCACTACTGCGGCCGGCTTACTGCTGTTTCGATCCTGTGCATGTTTCGGTCCTGACCGACGGCGAATACGCCGCATGCATCCGGCCTCCCAGATACCTGAGCTGACCTGAGGCCCTCCGGGGCTCTCGCTGCCGCGTGGGCTTTGTCCGCCGCGGCCGATGCATTTCGTGACATTCAGGACTTCCGATGAAAATACCGCTGTTCGCGGTCGTCGTACCGTTCTCCCTGGCCGCGTGCACAGGCACATCGGCCCCGGATGCCTTCCCTGCCTCCAGTGCGATCGATCCAGCGTTGGGAATTTGGGACACGCATTACCACCCGGTTGTTGTCAACTACACTCATCGCGAGCCTGTTGAACCGGAAAACTGGCGACGCCTCAA
>DATHRP010000067.1:0-8656 GCA_035465195.1 Afifellaceae bacterium
GCCCGTCAGGTTGCCGCCGACGGTGTAACGATCAACAACATACTTCCGGGGAAAATGGACACCGATCGCCTGCGCGCCAATATCCAGCGCGGCGCCGACCGCGCAGGCACGAGCGCGGACGAGGAAGCGAACAGGCAGATCGCGCAGATCCCCGCAGGGCGGTTCGGCAATTCCGAGGAATTCGGAAATTTGTGCGCGTTTCTCTGTTCCCGCCACGCTGGCTACCTGACAGGGCAGAACTTCCTCGTGGACGGCGGCCTGATTCCGACAGCCTTCTGATTTCATTGGGAAATCTCGAACACCCGGGGCTTAACGCCCTGTTCAGGTTAACCCGATTTCAAACAGGCCAAAGCGATTTGCTTAGGCTATGTTGAAAAAATGAGGAAAATTGTCATCAATTTGGACCTGTAGCAGTGATGAAAGCGGATTTGTTGACGGACCTTGTTGGGGTTCCTGGTGGCGCCGACCGAAGGGTCATCACGCGCAGGCCGCATCTTGATGCGGGTCGATTGATCATTACCGAGACGGCCTCGCTGGAGTGCACGATCAAGGACTTCCATGGCGGTGGAGCTCGTCTCAACTTGCGCACCGCGATCGACGTGCCATGGGAAGGGCTAGCCTTGGAACTTCTGGCGCGCAGCATAGTCTTTCCGGCCACGAAGGTCTGGCAGAGCGGCAACGAGATAGGGTTGCGATTCACGGGAAACGCCTGGGCATCCTGACCAAATTCCGAATTTCGTACCTGAAAGGAAAAGGCCGGGACGATTGTCCCGGCCTTTCCTCGCCCCGCCCCCGTGTTGCGATTCGGGTCAGTACGCGCCGTTCCTGTCCATCGCTGCCCTTTCGCCCCATTTGTATTTGAATGCGACCGAGAAGATATGGACCTGGCCGTCCGAATTGCCCTGCACACCCGAAACATTGATCGGCGTGTCGATAACGTTCACATACGAATAGCCGGCATCCAACGAAAGTTTTTCGCTGGCCTCGTAGCTCAGTCCGGCAGACAGCCAGAGACGATCATTGTCGGGCAATTGGTAAGACCGCACGCCGTCGCTGATCGGCGACAGTTCGTATCCGATGCCGGTGCGCAACGTCAGCGCGTCCGAATAGTCATATTCGACGCCGCCCGAGAAATACCAGCCGTCATCGTATCCGAACGGCAGACTGAAATTCCCGGTTGGCGCCGTGTTGACGGTCGCAACATCGAACCTGCTCCAGTTCGACCACTCAACCCCGGCCATGACACGCCAGTTGTCGTTTATCCGCTGTCTGATGCCAAGGGTGACCATATCGGGCAGCGAAAACTCCGCTGTCGCGCCAAGGGCGCCCAAACCAGTCGTATTGAGCGTGCCTTCCAGATCGTGCTCGATGCTCGAGCGGTATCCGAGGCCGATTTCCGTGCCGTCCATCGGCTTCCACAGGATTCCGGCGGTGAACCCGAAGGCGACATCGTCACCGGTCAGAGCCGAAATGCCAAGCGGCCCGCCCAAATTCACGGACGTGTATTTCAGGTCAACATACTGCACCTGACCGCCGACGCCGATCACCAGACTGTCGGTCAACGCATACGATATCATCGGGTTGACGTTGAGGCTGAATATCTTCGACGTCCCGGCTACACCATTGGTGCGGATCGGCGAACCGGTATCGTATTTGGTTGCCAGCCCGAACGGTCCGTTCAGACCGACACCGATAACTGCGCGATCGTTCAGCCGATAGGCCGCATAGGATGACGGCACCAGGGCGTCGATGCCGATATCACCTTCGTTCGTCCCGAATGTCGTGACCGTCACATCGGAAATCGGGACGACCAGCGTCATGTTGATTTCCGTCTGGATTCCCGTCACCTGATCCAGAGTCGCCGGATTCCAGCAACTCGAGGACAGACTTCCGCCAGCCGCGATGCCTGCAAAAGACGATCCCTGGCCATATGGGCTCTGTTCTCTGAGGGCAAACCCGCCCGCACTCGCGATTGATGGGGCAGCCAGCATCAAAACTGCACCAGCCATTGCCGAAATCGGCAGATGCCCGCGAACTGGCTGCATCACTAGGTACCCTCCCCGGACCCTGCAATCAGCAACGAAACTTCATTTCTCTCAACAGCCAGCCCATAGTTGCAGCGATTTGGCAAATAACAAATCCAGAAACCGCAGAGACCGTGCATTGTTTTCGCCGATTGTGACAGTTCCGCAACAGATAACGCAAGGTCGTCACGCGTATTACGTCGTGTCGTCATTCTGCATTGCAAAAAAAGAACTTGAACGAGGAAAGGCTTGCCGCCACCCGGAATCCGGCTAGAAACGGCTCAGACACAGAACCTATCGGGAGCACTACTCATGAAATTGGTTCGATTTGGCGCGGCCGGAAACGAGAAACCGGGAATTCTGGACGATGCCGGCACGATCCGCGATCTGTCGGCGATAATTGACGATTTTACACCGGAACGGATGACAGAGGATCTCAAGTCCAGGCTTGCGTCGGTCGACCCGAGCACGCTGCCTGCGGTGGAGGCTGGCATCCGGTTCGGCCCGCCCGTGAAGACCACCGGCCACTTCATCGCAATCGGTCTCAACTACGTCGATCACGCCATCGAATCCGGGCTGGAGCCGCCCGCCGAGCCCGTTGTCTTCTCCAAGGCTCCAAGCTGCATCGTGGGGCCTGACGATGACGTCGTTGTCCCGAAGGGTTCGACGAAGTTGGACTGGGAAGTCGAACTGGGATTCGTGATCGGCAAGCGCGCTTTGTACATCTCCGAGGACGAAGCGCTATCGCACATCTTCGGATACATGGTCTGCAACGACGTATCCGAGCGTGCCTTCCAGATCGAGGGCACAGGTCAGTGGATCAAGGGCAAAAGCGCACCGACGTTCGGGCCGCTCGGGCCGTGGCTGGTGACGGCGGACGAGATCGAGGACCCGCAGAACCTCGATCTGTGGCTCGACGTCAACGGCACGCGCCGCCAGACCGGCAACACACGCACGATGATCTTCGGCGTTGCCCACCTGGTGGCCTATCTTTCGCAAGTGATGATCCTGGAGCCCGGCGACATCGTCATCACCGGCACACCGCCGGGTGTCGGTATGGGCCAGAAACCGCCGACCTATCTCAAGCCGGGCGACGAGATCAGACTTGGGATCGAGGGGCTCGGTGAACAGCACCAGCACGTCGTGGCCTGCACCGACTGATTGCTTCAGTCCGGCCACGCGTCATTTCAAGAGCCGAACAATGACGATAACCATCTATCATAATCCCGCCTGCGGGACATCACGCAATACTTTGGCGATGATCCGCCAGAGCGGCGTGGAGCCAAGGATCATCGAGTATCTGAAGACACCGCCGGACCGCGACCGGCTTGCCGAACTGATCCAGGACATGGGAATTTCCGCGCGAGACCTGTTGCGCCGCAAAGGCACGCCCTACGACGAACTGGATCTCGACAATCCCGAGCTCGGTGAAAACGCATTGATCGAGGCCATGCTGGACTATCCGATACTGATCAACCGTCCGATCGTTGTTACCCCGCTCGGTACGAAATTGTGTCGGCCGTCCGAAGCCGTGCTCGAGATCCTCCCAAATCCCGACATCGGGCCGTTCACCAAGGACAACGGCGATGTCGTTATCGATGAACAGGGGAACCGTGTCGCCTGACACCCTGCTGCAAGCAGTTATTCGCGCGCGGCGAGCAGGGCCGCCTGGCTGACTTTCGACCAGGGCTGGATACGCGAGCGGGCCGCGCGGTAGCTGGCGACGATTTCGCCAGCGATATCGCTCTTGTCCGCCAGATCGTCGAACACGACATCGGCAGCATCGCGGGCGGCCGCAAGCACGTCTTCCGGATAGGCCTTGAGCGTAACGCCTTTCTCCTTCGTCAGGACTTCCAGGTATATGGCGTTCTGCCATTCCGCTTCGGCAAGGCCGCGAATGTTCTCCGAAGCCAGAATGTGGCCCACGACCGCTTTCAGGTCATCCGGCAGCGCGGTCCAAGCCTGCAGATTGATAAGCCCCTCGCTCGTTCCGTTGGGCTCGTGAAACCCCGGCCAGTAGTAGAAACTGGCTGCCTGCCAGAAGCCGAGTGCAGTGTCCGACCATGGACCCAGGAACTCCGCGGCGTCGATGGTGCCGGCCTGGAGCGCCAGGACGATTTCCGCCGGCGCGATGGAAACGGGCGTCGCGCCGAGGCGGCGGATCACCTCACCGCCCAAGCCCGGCATGCGGATCTTGAGCCCCTTCATGTCTTCCAGGCCGGATATCTCGCGGCGATACCAGCCGCCCATCTGGAATCCGGAATTGCCCGCCATGAACGGTTTCAGCCCGAATGGCCGGTAGAGCCTGTCCCAGAGGGCCTGGCCGCCGCCATGATCGATCCACATGATGTGTTCCAACGGTGTCAGACCGAACGGAGCGGCGGTGAACAACGGTGCAACCGGCGACTTGCCGGCCCAGAACAAAGATGCGGTATGACCCATTTCCGCCGTGCCGGAACCGACGGCGTCGAAGACCTGCAGTGCGGGAACGAGTTCGCCCGCCGCCATCACCTTGACGACCATCCGTCCGTCGGTCGCAAGCGCGATCTGGTCGGCGATCCGTTGGGCGGTGATACCCGGCCCCGGCAGGTTACGCGGCCACGATGTCACCATGGTCCACGAAACGCGACCCTGCGCCAGCGCGGGCTTCGCCAGAGCGGCGGCTCCCGCAGCCGAAGCGGCCAGCGAACCACCGAGAACCGTGCGTCTTGTGATTTCGGTCATGATGGCCTCCAGAATTTATGGAAATGGTGAACCGGGCCATGTCCCGAGCCGATATGGAGATCATCGGAAGCCGCGATCGCCGCGCTGACATAGTCCTTGGCTGCGGCGACCGTCGCATCCAGCGCAAGGCCTTTCGCCAGCCCGGCGGCGATGGCCGAGGACAAAGTGCATCCCGTGCCATGGGTGTTCTGCGTGTCATGACGCCTTGCCCGGAACCAGCGACCGCCTTCTTTGCTCAGCAGGAAGTCGCTTGCCTCTTCACCGGAACCGTGCCCGCCCTTCAACAGGACCGCCCCGGCGCCGAGCGCCAGAAGCCGCTCCGCCTGCGCCTCGATGTCGGCATCGCTTTCGGCAGGATCGGCTGCCAGCAGCCTTGCTGCCTCTGGCAGGTTCGGGGTGATCAGATCGGCCCGCGGGACGAGCGCGCCGACCAGCGTCGCGACTGCGGAATCGGCGATCAGCGGATCGCCGGACGCGGCAACCATGACCGGATCGAGGACAACAGGCGGCCCGTGCCAGGCATCCAGACCGGCTGCCACGGTTTCGATGATCGCCGGCTGCGAAAGCATGCCGATCTTCACCGCGTCGACACTCAGGTCCGAGAACACGGCGTCAATCTGCGCACGCACGAACTCCGGCGGCACGTCATGCACGGCGGTAACGCCAAGCGTGTTCTGCGCGGTCAGTGCGGTAAGCACGCTGGCCCCGTAAACGCCCAGGGCCGAGAAGGTCTTAAGATCGGCCTGAATGCCGGCGCCGCCACCTGAATCAGAGCCGGCAATGGTCACTGCAATAGCCGTCATCAGTGCCTCGTCTGTCTTGCATCATCGATGATCTGCCGCAGGACCCGCGTGGCGTCCTCCGCATCGTCGGACATGAAGATCGCCGATATCACGGCAACACCGTCGACACCGGCCGCAAACAGGTCGGCAACATTGTTCTCGTCGATCCCGGCGATCGCCCCGATCGGGATATCCGGATCGCGGGCGCGAATGATCGCGGCCCGTTCCTTCCAGCCTTCGATTCCGATCGCAGCCGGATTGTCTTTCGATGCCGTATCGAAAACACCGCCTATGAACACATAGTCCAGATCGTCGAGCGGCGCCGTGTGCGCCTCCTCCACCGTCTTCACCGAAAACCCGATAATCGCGTTATCGCCCAGCAGCTCTCGGGCATCGCTCGGTATGAGATCGTCCTGGCCGAGATGAACGCCCGCGGCACCGACCGCGAACGCGATATCGGCCCGGTCGTTCACGATCAGCGGAACTTCGCTGCCCCACAACGCCTCGGTAATCTCCAGCGCCTGCTCATACATGCCCCGACTGGTCGATTGCTTGTCGCGATACTGGATAAGCGTCGCGCCACCGGACATGGCATCGCGAGCGAGAAGGTCCAGCGGCCTGCCCAGCGACCGGTTCGGGTCGACAATCGCATAGAGTGAGATATCGACTGGATTCTTTTGGCGTTTCGTCATGGTTTACCCGTCATCTTCGGCCTCCCGGCCCTGAAACACCGCGTGCAAGGCGTCGAGAAAGGCCGGAACGAAGGTGCCGGGACCGGAGGATCCGGCGCCGGCCTTGGAACCTGCCAGCTTGAAAAGGCCACAAGCAGCGGCGACTGCATCAAATCGCTCTGCTTCCGTCGAAAGGCAAGCAGCCGTCGCGGCACCGAGAGCGCAACCGACGGCCGTTACGCTGGTCATCAGGGGATGGCCACCTTCGATTTCCATCGTACGATCGCTCGCCGTGACCCGGTCAATTGGGCCGGTGAGCGCAACAATCGTTCCCGCACGAACGGCGTCGTCGAGCACCGCTTCGCCCAGCGCCTGCGCTTCCGAACCGTTGCAGCGTATGGCCATCGGGCGCCGTCGAAGCAACTGCCGTGCGAAGCCGGACCGCAATTCACTCCGATCGGCAAAGACCGGATCGAGCACGACCGGCAGGTTGCGGCCGGCTGCGGTATCGACAGCGATACCGATCGCCGTTTTCATTGCCGCGTCAAGCGTGCCGAGATTGACCAGAAGCGCGTCGGAACTAGCCACGAATTCCGCGATTTCCTCGGCATCGGCACTCATTGACGGTACCGCGCCGATGGCCAGCAAAACGTTTGCCGTGAATGTGCGGGCGACATGATTGGTCAGACAATGCACCCGTGGGCGCCGTTCGCGAACCGCCTCCATGATGGTCGACACCATCAAGGGATCAACCCCGCCCATGGTCGCAATTCCGCTGGTCGTATTGGGGGAAACAACAAGTGCACATCCCATCCCTCCGCCGGTACGAGCCGGATCAGGTTCCGGGGTTGGCACGATGCCTCTCAGCCACCGGTCGCGGCGGCACCCCCTGAGATCATGTCAGAGTTAAGGCTGTTGGCGGCAAAATGCAACCGGAGCCGGAGCCCTTGCCCTTTGGCCGCCTTTCCGCTTCACTCGCGGAGAATCGGAGAGCCGAAATGAAGCCTTTCTTCATCCTCATCAAATGCCAGCTCGGCAAGGCCTATGACGTCGCGACGGCGATCGCCGACGCAGAGATCGCCTCGGAGATCTATTCGACAGCCGTAGACTACGACCTGCTGGTCAAGATCTATCTTCCCGCAGATGGTGACATCGGTCATTTCGTCAACGAGAAGATCCATCCGTTCCCGGGCATCCAGGACACCAAAACGATCATAACGTTCAAGGCGTTCTGAGCGTTTCCTGAATCAGATTCCGCGAATTAGCTTGCAGCCTGGATCGCCTCCCAGACCCGCTGCGGCGTCGCGGGCATGTCGATGTTCCGGATGCCGTAGCTGCGGTGCAGTGCATCGACGACCGCGTTCATCACTGCCGGACAGGAACCGATCGACCCCGCCTCTCCGGCACCCTTGATCCCCATGACGTTCCAGGTCGACGGGACATTCCGGGTCTGGAAACTGAAAGACGGCAGGTCGGCGGCACGCGGCATCTGGTAATCCTGGAACGAGGCGGTCACGAGCTGGCCAGTGTCGTCGAAGACGGTATGCTCGAAGAGCGCCTGGCCGATCCCCTGGACAACGCCGCCGTGCACCTGCCCTTCAAGGAGCAGCGGATTCACGACCCGACCGAAATCGTCGACGATCGTATAGTCCAGAATCTCGACATGCCCGGTCGCGGGGTCGATTTCCAGTTCACAGACATGGGTGCCGTTCGGATAGGTCGCTTCCTGTTGCTTGATTTCCCCGACTGCGATCAACCGGTCCGGATCGCCTGCCGCGGCCGCAACCTCGGCAAGCGAGATTTCCCGGTCCGTACCGACAATGCGCGCCGATCCGCCGATCAGTTCGATGTCGCCGGGCGCCGTTTCCAGTTCGGCCGACGCGATTTCCTTGATCTGTTCGGCGAGTTGACGGGACGCCTTGTCGACCGAAGGAACGCCCACCGGGATCGACCGCGAACCGCCCGTACCGCCACCGGTCGGCAGATCGTCGGTATCGCCCTGGATGACACGGATCCGGTCATAATCCAGCCCCAGCGGCTCGGCGACGAACTGCGCATAGGCTGTCTGGTGGCCCTGGCCGGTCGACTGCGTGCCGATATGAAGTGTCACCGTCCCGTCCGCCTCGAGCACCGTCTTCGCCGGTTCCGACCCTTCGAAAGCGCATGCCTCGACATAGGTGGCGAATCCGAATCCGCGGACTTTGCCGTTTGATTTGCTCTCCTCGGCCCGCGTGTCGAAGCCGGCAAGGTCGGCGACTTCCATCGCCATATCCATGTGGCCCTCGAACTCGCCGGTATCGTAATTGCGCCCCATCGCCGTCTTGTACGGCAACTGGTCGGGCTTGATGAAATTGCGCCGCCGGAACTCCTGCCGGGACAGGCCGGCAACGCGCGCCGCTTCGTCAGCCAACCGCTCGACCAGGTAGGCCGCTTCCGGCCGGCCGGCGCCGCGATA
>DATHRP010000068.1:0-17809 GCA_035465195.1 Afifellaceae bacterium
CAGGCGGAATCGGCCGGCGACCGGACGATAGGCATCTATTCCGGCGCGCTCGGCTACGGCTACAACGAGGACATCCTGACGAAGAACAACCTGCCCGTCCCGGCCTGCTGGAAAGACCTCCTGAAGCCGGAATACAAGGGCCACGTGCAGATGGCGAACCCGAATTCGTCCGGTACCGCATACACGACGCTCGCGACCATGGTGCAGCTGTTCGGCGAGGAGGACGGCTTCCAGTTCATGAAGGACCTGCACAAGAACATCAACCAGTACACCAAGTCCGGATCGGCGCCGATCAAGGCGGCGGCCCGCGGCGAGAACACGATCGGCATCGTCTTCATGCATGACGCGGTGGCGCAGGCGGTTGCCGGCTTCCCGGTCAAGGTGGTCGCGCCATGCGAAGGCACCGGCTACGAGATCGGTTCCATGAGCATCATCAAGGGTGCCCGCAATCCGGAAAGCGCGAAGAAGTTCTACGACTGGGCGCTGACGGCCGAAGTGCAGTCGATGGCGCTGCAGGTTAACGCCTTCCAGGTGCCGTCGAACAAGAACGCCAAGACATCGCCGAAGGCGCCTGACCTGTCGAGCATCAAGCTGATCGACTACGACTTCAAGACGTACGGCTCCTCCGACGAGCGCAAGCGCCTTTTGAAGAAATGGGACGATGAGGTCAGCACGCTTCCGCAATAATCGTGGCGCGAACTGAAATACGGCCCGGTCTCGACCGGGCCGTCTCCCTTTGGCTTGCCCTGCTTTGGGCAAGCCTCCTCGTATTGCCCTGGTACACGCTGGAAGACGGGTTCTTCAGCTTCGAATGGCTGGACGGATATCCGATCGACAGCGACTACGCGCCGGCCCTGTTCCTGGTCGCCCAGGGCGAAAAGCTCTGGCTTCTACCCCTCTTCCTCATCGCCCTGCTGCCGTTCGCGGTTCGCGGCCGCATCAAGACCGATCCGTTCTATTCGCGCATCCTGATTGCGGCAGGCCTCGGCGGGCTCGCATGGATGGCGCTTCAGGGGTTCTCCATCGGCATCCGCGGCTGGCAGTTCGAGACGCTGGAGGCCTGGTTCGGCCCGCTCGGCGACCGGCAGTTCGGCTTCGGCTACGGCGCGATGTTCGTCTGCTTCGCCTTCCTGTTCCTGCTCACTCAAGGGCTTGCCGCACGCGGGGCGGTGAACGGCGATTCCTTCGTCGTCGGCTCCATCGGCCTCGTCGTCGCCATTGTCGGCATCTTCATCTTCTATCCGATCATCCGCATGCTTTCCTGGGCAATGCGGACCAATGACGGCGTCTATTCGATCGGTGTCTTCGTCGAGAAGATCACGTCGGAAAAGATCTGGGGCCTCGGCTGCGTGACGTCGACCATCGGCTGCGGTGCGGCGTGGAACTCCCTGTTCCTGGCAATCCTGGTCGGGATACTCACGACCGCGCTCGGCCTCGTCTTCGCGCTTGTCGTGACGCGCTCCGGCCTGCAGTACCGCAAGGCCTTCCGGGCGCTCACGGTACTGCCGATCATCACGCCGCCCTTTGTCATCGGCCTTGCGATCATCCTGCTGTTCGGCCTGTCGGGCACGGTCACACAGTTCGTCGCCGAGCTTTTCGGCGTCCAGCCGACCCGCTGGGTCTACGGCCTGCCGGGCGTGCTGCTCGCGCAGCTCCTGTCTTTCACGCCGATCGCCTTTCTTGTGCTGATCGGCGTGGTGGAGGGTGTCAGCCCGTCGATGGAGGAAGCGGCGCAGACGCTTCGCGCCGACGACTGGACGACGTTCTACACCGTATCGCTGCCGCTGATGCGGCCCGGCCTCGCCAACGCCTTCCTGCTCGGCTTCATCGAGAGCATGGCCGATTTCGGCAATCCGCTGGTGCTAGGCGGCAATTTCGACGTTCTGTCGACGGAGATCTTCTTCGCCATCGTCGGCGCCCAGAACGACCAGGGGCTTGCCGCGGTACTCGCCCTCGTCCTGCTCGGCTTCACGCTCGCCGCCTTCTATGCGCAGCGTTTCTGGCTCGGCCGCAAGTCCTACGCGACGCTCGCCGGCAAGGGCGACAGCGGCCTGCACGCGGCCCTGCCCAACCGGCTGAAGATCCCGGTCTATCTCATCGCCTTCCTGTGGTCGACGCTGACGCTGGTCATCTACCTGATGATCGTCTATGGCGGCTTCGTGGAGACCTGGGGCCTCGACCATACGCCGACCTTCAGGCACTACATCACCGCCTTTTCGATCGGCTGGACCGAGCACGGCCTGCACTGGTCCGGCGCGGCATGGGATTCTTTCTGGACAACGATCCAGATCGCCGGCGTCTCGGCGCCGCTGACGGCAGCGGTCGGGCTGGTGACGGCCTACCTGCTCGTGCGGCAAACCTTCGCCGGCAAGAACGCCTTCGAGTTCGGCACGATGCTGAGTTTCGCCATTCCGGGCACGGTGATCGGCGTCAGCTACATTATCGCCTTCAACGTGCCGCCGCTGGAACTGACGGGTACCGGCGCGATCCTGATCATCAGCTTCATCTTCCGCAACATGCCGGTCGGCGTGCGGGCCGGCGTGGCATCCATGGCGCAGCTCGACCGAAGCCTCGACGAGGCGTCGCTGACGCTCGGCGCCAACAGCTGGGTCACGTACCGCAAGATCATCCTGCCGCTGCTCAGGCCGGCGATCCTGGCGGCGCTCGTCTATTCCTTCGTGCGCGCCATGACCGCCATCAGCGCGGTGATCTTCCTGGTGAGCGCCGAATACGACATGGCGACGAGCTACATTATCGGCCGGGTGGAGAACAACGATTACGGGTTGGCGATCGCCTACTCGACGGTGCTGATCGTCGTCATGCTGGCGGCGATCGCGTTCCTCCAGCTGCTCGTCGGCGAACGGCGACTCGGCCGGCGCAGCGAGAAGGCGCAACCCCTCATGGCGGCGGGCGGATAGATGAGCGAAAGCATCCTTCACAGCAATGCGGCGTCGGTGACGTTCCAGGACGTCACCAAGGTCTATGGCGGCAAGGTCCGCGCGGTCGACAATGTCTCGCTGCATGTCGACGCCGGCCAGCTGGTGACGCTGCTCGGGCCGTCGGGCTGCGGCAAGACGACGACGCTCCGGATGATCGCCGGGCTGGAAATGGCGACCGAAGGCCGCATCCTGATCGGCGAGCAGGATGTCACGCTGCTGCCGGCCACCGACCGCGACGTCAGCATGGTGTTCCAGTCCTACGCCCTGTTCCCGCACATGAGCGTCGGCGAGAACGTCGGCTACGGCCTCACCGTCTCGAAGCTGCCGAAGGGGGAGATCCGGGAGCGCACCGAGGAAGGGCTGCGACTCGTCGGGCTAGCCGGCTACGGCGACAGGCTGCCGAGCGAGCTTTCCGGCGGCCAGCAGCAGCGCGTCGCGGTGGCGCGCGCGCTCGTCCTGGAGCCGCAGGTGCTCCTGTTCGACGAACCGCTCTCCAATCTCGACGCCAAGCTGCGGCGGCGGGTGCGCGAGGAGATCCGCGACATCCAGACAAACCTCGGCCTCACCGTGGTCTACGTGACTCACGACCAGGAAGAGGCGCTTGCCGTTTCCGACCGGATCATCGTCATGAACAATGCGGTGATCGCCCAGGAAGGCGCGCCGCGCGACCTCTACGACGCGCCGCAGGACCGGTTCGTCGCCGATTTCATCGGCGAGGCGAATATCCTGCCCTGCGAGATCGTCCGCCGCGACGGCGAGATGGCGGACGTGCGGGTCGGACCGATCCGCCGCATGCTGCCGGCCCGCGACCTGCAGCCCGGCGCAGCGCAGCTGGCGGTCCGGCCGAAACGGGTGATCCTTTCGGAGGCCGGCCGCGAAGACGCCCTGAAAGGCAACCTCGTCAAGGCGACCTATGTCGGCAGCCACCTGGAATACCGGGTGGAAACGGAAGTCGGCGAGGTCTTCTCCATTGCCGAGGACGACGGCAAGCCGTTCGTCCAGGGTTCCGACGTCTCGGTGACGTTCGCCGAGAAAGGCCCTGTGCTGCTGCCGGCTGACGACGGGTGATCAATTCAACTCGGCGGCGGCCCGGCGGCGACGGAATCTGAGGACAACCGGTGAAAACCATATAGCAATGGTGACAATCCCGAGTATGGCGGCGACGGGGCGCTCGAAGAACGCCACCAGGTCTCCGTTCGACTTGATCATCGATGTCATGAAACTGTCCTCCAGGAGCCCACCGAGGACCAGGCCAAGTATGGCCGGCGCGATGGGGAAACCGTTCTCCTCCATCAGGTAGGCCAGGAGCCCGAGCACCAGCATGACGCCGACACCGTGCACCGTGTTGTTGATGGCGAAAGTGCCGACGATGCAGAACATCAGGATCACCGGCATCAAAATGGTTCGCGGAACACGCAGCAACTGCTTCGAAGACTTGATTGCCGCATAGCCGAGCGGCAGCAAAAGGAGATTGGCAATGAAGAAGGTGACGAAGACGGCGTAGATCAGTTCCGGCTGTTCGAGGAACACGGTAGGGCCGGGATTCATGCCCTTGACGTAGAGAACGCCGATGACGATGGCCGTAATGGAATCGCCGGGTATGCCGAACACGAGGGCGGGAACCCATGTTCCGCCGAGCCCGGCATTGTTCGAGGCGCCGGCATCGACAATGCCCTCGACGTGACCGGTGCCGAACTTTTCCGGCTCCCGGGAAAATTTCTTCGCCACCGCGTACGAGATCCAGGCGGCTATGTCCGATCCGGCCCCGGGAAGCGCTCCGACCAGAGTGCCGATGACACTCCCGCGGAGCAGGTTCTTTCTGTACCTGACGAGCACGCCGCCCAGGCCGCGGAAGATGTTCCCGATAGAGGCCTGCCTGATCTCCGGCTGCGGATCTACGGCCGTCACCGTTCTCAGCACCTCGGCGAGGGCGAACATGCCGATCATCGCGGGAATGAAGTTGACGCCGCCCATCAGTTCGACGCTGCCGAAGGTGAAGCGTGGCTGCCCGGACATCGGATCGAGGCCGACTGTTGCGATCAGCAATCCGACGAGCAGCGACAATGCCCCCTTCACAGGCCTGTCGGTCGAGATGAAGGCAGCACAGGTGAGGCCGAGGCAAGCCAGCCAGAAATATTCGAAGCTAGAGAATTTCAAGGCGAACCTGGCCAGGATCGGCGCCGTGAAAACCAGGACGAAGGCGCCGAACAAGCCGCCGATAACGGCGCTCGCGAGCCCCGTTCCGAGCACCAGTTCTGCCTGGCCCTTGCGGGTCATCGCGAAAGCCTCGTCCGTATAGGCGGCGGAGGCCGGCGTGCCTGGAATACGCAGCAGGGCGCCCGGCAGGTCGCCTGCGAATATCGCCATGGCGGTCGCGGTGACGATCGCCGCGAGCGCCGGAACGGGCGGCATGAAGAAGGTGACCGGCACCAGCAGTGCGGTGGCCATGGTTGCCGACAGGCCGGGTATTGCGCCCATGAAAAGCCCGAAAAGGCCCGACAGGAATATGACCGTCAGGACGTAGGGTGTGAATACGAGGGGGATCGCCTGGAGAAAGATATCCATAGCGCTACCAGGCGTAGGCTTCCAGCACACCCCAGGGAAGAGGCACGCGCAGCAACTGGGCGAAGAAGATCTGCAGGCCGATCGTGGCGACCACGGCTATCAAGAGCGACGACATCCAGTAGGACCGGCCGCGGAGGCAGATCAAAAGGGCGAACAGTGTGACCGACGCCGTTATGAGGAAGCCGAGCGCGTCCGATACGAGGATATAGAAGACCAGTGCGCCGATCACCAATGCGAAATTGGCTATATGGCGCGGCGAACGCATCCATTCGAGCGCTTCGGCCCAGGGCTCCGTGCCGCGCTGGCGGATCCCATGGACGACGAGAATACCACCGAGCAGAACCATCAGGACCGCAATGGTTCTGGGAAAGAAGGCGGCGCCGTACGCCTGGCCGGGCAGCACCGAAAACTCACGCGTCATGTAATATATCAGAGCGGCACAGAGTATGAAGGCGATCCCGGATACACTGTCGTTGACCTTCACGGGCTCCTCCCCCTCAGCACCGATCATAACAAGATAATCCCGGCGAACGGTCGATTCGCCGGGATCAGGCAGCTGCTTACTTGGCCAGTCCGGCCTTGGTCATGACTTCACCGAAATCACTATCGGCCTTCTCCATGAACGCACGCGCTTCGTCGGCGGGACGCCAGACCATGCCGAAGCCGCGACCCTCCATGAACTCCTTGTATTCGGGGCTTTCATAGGCTTTCTTCAGCGCCGGTACGAGGACGGAGACGACGTCGTCGGGAATGCCCTTCGGACCTGTAACCATTCGCCAGGCGCCCACCGTCCAGTCAGAACCGGTCGCTTCCTTCAGTGTCGGGACGTCGGGGAAGATAGCGAGCCGCTCGTCGCCCATATTGGCAAGCGGTCGCACCTCGCCTGCTTCGATCAGTGCACGGCCCTCAGCCAGCGACGAAGTGACGAAATCAGTGCCGCCGGCGACCATGTCTTTCAACGCCGGTGCAGAGCCCTGGCTTGGAATCCATGGTGCCACCGAGGGATCGACTCCTTCCGACAGCATCCAACCGGCGTATCCGAGATGCCAGATGCCGCCTTGGCCTGTGCCCGAGCCCTTGAAGGTGCCGGCCGGCTTGGCCTTGATGTCGGCCAGTAGTTCGGCCGCTGTCTGATAGGGTGAATCCTTGCGAACCATCAGGCCGCCGGGATCGAGGTTCACCTGTCCGAAAACGGTGTAGTCCTCGTACGACAAATCAGTCAGTCCAGCCCAGTGCATCATGGCGATTTCGACGGTCGCGATGCCGATGGTGTAGCCGTCGGGTTTTGCGGTGGCGATTGCGGAATGGCCGACGACACCGCTGCCACCGGTACGATTCACCACATTGAACGGCTGACCGAGTTCTTTCTCCAACAGGCTGGCCAGGATGCGCCCGACGGCGTCGGTACCGCCGCCCGCGCCCCACGGGACAATCACGGTGACCGGCCGTTCCGGCCAGGCCGCCTGGGCGGTTGCGACACCGAATGCGCCAGCCATCGTTGCCGCGGCGACAGCAAGTCCCGCGGCCTTCATCAAGAATCTTCTTCTCACGTGCGCTTACTCCCTGAATCGAGAGCGGATTGAGGATCGCATATTGCGGGTTCCGCTCCACGTTCGCCCAAGACCGGGCGTGACGTCATGCTACCATCGCAGTCGCGAAAAACACCACCCCTTGCGACAACTCAGTTGTCCAGAACTGGAATCTCGCACGCAGGAATCAGGGAAATCCGAGCTCGACGACACCGAGGCCGTCGATCACGCCGCGGACGTTGCGGCCGGGCTCGATGTAATGGCAGCCCATCAGCGAACCGGTGATCACGGTCTGGCCGGGCTGCAGTCCGCCGCAATGGCCGCCGACGATCGCAGCGAAGGCGCAGAAGACGTCGAAGGCATTGCCGCCGGGTGACGGATGGGCGCCGGAATATTCCCGCACGCCGCCGATGGTGAGATCTATTCCGGCGGCATCGAGATCGAGATGCTGCCAGTCCGCCACCGGTGTCCCGCAAACGAGGCCGCCATTGTTCTGGTTGTCGGCGAGGCGCCACATCGGGCCGGCCGCTTCCGGATCGGCGAGCCTCGTGTCGACGACCTCGATCGCCGGCACCAGGGAGATGCATTCGCGCGCCCGCAGCGCGAAGTCGGTGCCGGCCGGATCGGGCAGCGGCCGGTCGATACGAAAGCCAATCTCCAGTTCGACACCGATCACCGAAAATTCGTCGCGGGAAAATGTGGAGCCGCTGTCGCGCACCGTGCCGAACAGGATCGGCGCCATGATCGGCACGTCGCCGGGGGCCTTGCGGGCGGTCTTGAAGGCTGCGGCCGGGGCGATCGCATCGGCGACGGCCTGCTGGACGGCGTAGCAATCCTCCCGCGTCTGCGGCGCGGCGTCCAGGGCCGCCGTATCGACCCGGCTGCGCTCGCGCCTTGCGTCAATCAGGGCCTCTGCAGCGGACTGGATCCCGCTCATGGCGACGGCCTGAGCAGGATCTTGCCATTGCGGGCCTCGGCGTGGGCATGGGCAACGGCCTCGCTGATCTCGTCGAGGGAATATTCCGCCTCGACCGGAACCACCAGGTCGCCATCGATGAAATGCCGGGCCATCCTGTCGTAGAGCGCCTCGATTTCCTCGCGACTGGCCGAGCGCATGAACCCGACCAGCCAGAAGCCGGTCAGCGTGATGCCATGCACGACGGCCTGCTCCGGTGTGATCATGCAGGGTTCGCCGCTCAGGAAGCCGTAATTGACCACCGTGCCGCCGTCGCTCAGACACGCGGCAAGCCGCATGCAACTGGTCCCGCCAATCGCGTCGATGGCGAGCGGCAGCCTGGCGGTCCTGCCGATCGCCTCGCGCACCCGTTCGGCGAGATCGTCACCGTCGACCAGCACGCTGTCGCCGCCGAGCGCCTGCAACTCGGCGATCAGGCTGTCGCGGCGGACCACGTTGACCGTCCGACATCCGCGCGCCTTCGCCAGCCGGATGATATGGCGGCCGACGGCGGAATTGGCGGCGTTCTGGATCACCCAGTCGCCGGGCTCCAGATCCACGTAGGTTTCCAGCATCAGATGCGCCGATGGCGGGTTGGCCTTGATCTGGGCGGCGTCGCGCCAGTCGATCTCCTGTGGCAGCTTGATGAACTGGGCGGCGTCGGCCCGCACCTTTTCCGCCCAGTTTTCTCGCCCCAGGCTCATCACCCTGTCGCCGGGCGCAAGACCGGCAACATCGGGACCGACCGCGACGACCTCGCCGGCCCCTTCGATGCCGATGCGGGCGGGGAATTCCGTCGGGCCGGGATAGCGCCCTTCCATGATCAGCAGGTCGGCGGGATTTATCGCCGCCGCCCTGATCGCCACGACCACCTCGTTGCCCTCCGGCTGGCCGACATCCTCCGTCTCAACGCAGCGGACGACCTGGTCGGGCCGGCCGTTGCCGGTCTGCTCGATGCGCTTCATCGATTGTGTCTCCCTGTCCTTCGCACCGGCATGATCGTGTGCTGCCGGGTTTCCGTTCTCTCCTACACGGATCGGCACCCGGAGCCAAACAGAGGGGCTTTCGACTGATTAAAAAGCAGGCGATTCCCTGCCCAATTGCTAGACAATCGCATATTTAAAATGCAATTTTTATAGATTTCTCAATTAGTTATAAAAAAGATAATTATTAATCTATTCATAATGATTTTTGTCACGTATGGTCCCTGCCCAGTTCGAGGATCGGTTGACGCCGCAGGGGACCATGGACGGGCAGACTTCCCAGACCGCAAGCGTTCGCGACTTTCCGGCATCCGGCTGGAGCCGGATAGGCATGCTGACGCCATCATCCAACACGACGCTGGAGCCATACACGTCGGCGATGCTTGCCGCCTACCAGGGCCGCGCGACGGCACATTTCGGACGCTTCAGGGTTACCGAGATTTCCATGTCGGAAGCCTCGCGCACCCAGTTCGAAACGGCGCCGATCCTTGAAGCGGCCCGCAGCCTTGCCGATGCCCGTGTCGACGCGATCGCCTGGAACGGCACCTCCGCCGGTTGGCTCGGGTTCGACAAGGACGAGCAGCTCTGCGACCTCATCCGTCAGGAGACCGGCATTCCCGCGACGAGCTCGATGCTTGCGCTGAACGACATTCTCGCCCGGATAGGCGCCAGCCGCATGGCGCTCGTCACGCCGTATCTCAGCGAGATCCAGGAACGGATCATCGCCAATTACCGCAACGCCGGCATCGAGATCGTCGCCGACCGGCGGCTGGAGGACCGGGGCAACTTCTCCTTCGCCGAATATTCGCCGGGGACGGTCGCCGACATGGTCCGCGATGTCGCGGTGAGCCGGCCGGATGCGATCGCCATCGTCTGCACCAATTTCCGCGGCGCGCCGGTCGTCGCCGCGCTGGAGGAAGAGCTCGGCATCATGGTGCTCGATTCCGTCTCGGTCGCGCTCTGGGCGACGATCCGCCTTTGCGGCCTCGACCCGAAGCAGATCACCGACTGGGGCCGGCTCTTCCAGGAGGTCGGCTGATGGCCCGGCACCCCCCTCTCCCGAAATCCGATTCAGGCCGGCGGCATGCGTCCCGCCGGCCGGACAGGCCGCCGGATTGCCGCGCGGCGGCCGCCATTCCTCCCCGTTCGACGCAAAAGGAGATCACAAATGAAAAAACGACTTTCCGGCCTCGTGGCCGCCGCAGCGCTGGTCGTTGCCGGCAATGCCTTCGCCGAAACCTATTCGCTGAAGGTCATGGGCCAGCCGGCCGCGACCGGCCTCATCCAGAAGAACGTCGAGCAGCCGTTCTTCGAGAATTTCGCCGAGAAATCCGGAATCGACGCCGCGGTCGACTACAAGCCGATGGACGTGACAGGCATCAAGGACACCGAGCAGCTGCGCATCCTGAAGAGCGGCCTGTTCGACATCATCTCGCTGCGCCTGTCGCAGGTCTCGCGTGACGAGCCGACGATCCTTGGCCTCGACCTTGTCGGGCTCAATCCGGACTACGAAACCGGACGCAAGACCGTCGCCGCCTTCCAGGGCAAGGTCGACGAACAGCTGCAGAAGAAGTTCAACACCAAGCTGCTCGGCGTCTGGCCGTTCGGCCCGCAGGTGCTTTTCTGCAAGCCGGAGATCACCAAACTGAAGGACCTGCAGGGCAAGAAGGTCAGGGTCTACGACCAGAACCTCGCCAACTTCGTCTCCTCCGTCGGCGGCACGCCGGTGCCGATCGGGTTTCCCGACGTTCACCAGTCGCTTGCCCGCGGCGTGGTCGACTGCGCGATCACCGGCCCGAGCTCGGCCAATTCCGCCGGCTGGCCGGAAGTGACCAGCTACACGTTGCCGGTTGCCTTCCAGCTCGCGCTCAACGGCTACGGCATCAACCTGGACACCTGGAACAAGATGACGCCGGAAGACCAGGAGAAGCTGACCAAGGCCTTCGACGGCCTGGTTGAAGAGATCTGGACCTATTCGGAAACCCTGTTCGACGACGCGGTACGCTGCAATGTCGGAGAGGATCCGTGCGAGACGGTGACCAAGTACGACCTGAAGCTGGTCCCGATCACCGCCGAGGACAAGGCGATCATCGAGAGCGCCGTGAAGGACATCTCCTTCCCGACCTGGGCGGAGGTCTGCGACAAGACCAACCCGACGTGTTCCGCGTCGTGGAAGGAAACGGTCGGCAAATCCTTCGGATTCTGACCGCGATAAGGGCGGCGGCCTTTCTCCCGGGCCGCCGTCTTCCACCCCGCACCAGGCAAGACATCGCATGAGCATTCTCGTCAACATCGCCAGCTGGCTGTTCGGGATCGCCCTCATCGGCCTGTCGGTCTTCGTCTCGCTGGAGACGATCTTCCGCAAGCTTTTCAACTTTTCCTTCGAAGGCGCCGACGAGCTCGGCGGCTACGTCCTTGCGGTCGGCTCGAGCCTCGCCTTCGTGGTCGCGCTGGTGGAGCGCGCCCATATCCGTATCGACGTGCTGCACCAGCACATGCCCAAGCGCATGCAGGCCGTGCTCGACTGGCTGTCGATCGTATCGCTGGCCGCACTCGGCCTGTTCTCGATCTATATCGGCCGCGTGGTCATCCTCGACACGATGGCCTACGGCAGCACGGCGGCGACACCCTGGGCCACCCCGCTGATCTATCCGCAATCGCTCTGGTACGCCGCGCTCTGCCTGTTCGCGCTGGTCGCCACGCTGCTCGCCGCACGGGCGACACTGCTGATGGCGCGCGGCCAATTCGACGACGTATCGAGGGAATTCCACCCGAAGGGTGCGATCGAGGAACTGCAGGAGGAAATCGGTGACCTGTCGCGCCGCTGATTTCCCGGACAGCAGGAGGCACCGGTCATGAGCGTGCTCTCCGTCCTTGTCGGCTTCACGGTCATGATGGGCCTGTTGCTGCTCAGCTTCCCGATCGCCGTGATCATGGTGGTGATCGGCGTGATCGGCGGCTTGCTGCTGTTCGGCTGGCCGCTGGTGGAATCGATGGGGCCGGTGATCTGGGGCGTCCAGAACGAGAATATCCTGACCGCGATCCCGCTGTTCGTGCTGCTGGGCGAGCTTCTGCTGCGCAGCGGCCTGGCCGACAAGATGTACGGTGCGCTGGCGCTGTGGCTCGGCCGGCTGCCGGGCGGCCTGCTGCACACAAATATCGGCTGCTGTGCGCTGTTCGCGGCAACCTCGGGCTCGTCGGTGGCAACCGCCGCCACCGTCGGAACCGTCGCGCTGCCGGCGCTCAATGCGCGCGGCTATGCGCCGAGCCGGTCGCTCGGCTCGCTGGCGGCGGGCGGCACGCTCGGCATTCTCATCCCGCCGAGCGTCAACCTGCTGGTCTACGGATCGCTCGCCAACGTCTCGATCGGCAGGCTGTTCATCGCCGGCATCATTCCCGGCATCCTGCTGACGCTGCTGTTCATGCTGTTCATCGCCGGCGAGAGCCTCGTCAGCCGGCGCGCCGGCGACGGCGTCGACCCCGAATTGGCGCCTCTCGGCGAGCGGCTGTCGGCGCTGCGCCACCTGATCCCGCCGGCGGTGATCTTCCTGATCGTCATGGGCTCGATCTATCTCGGCATCGCGACGCCGACGGAGTCCGCCGCTCTTGGCGTCGTGGTCGCACTGGCGTTCGTCTGGTTCGAGGGCCGCATCAGTCTCGACCTGCTCGACCAGTGCTTCCGCCAGACGGCGCGCACGACCGGCATGATCCTGCTGATCATCACCGCCGCCTTCATGCTCAACGTCACGCTGGCGCTCGGCGGCGTCGCACAGACGATGACCCAGTGGGTCGCCTCCTTCGGCCTGTCGGCAACGGGACTGCTGATGGCGCTTATCATCTTCTACCTGTTTCTCGGCATGTTCATGGACGTGCTGTCGATGCAGGTGCTGACTATCCCCGTGGCGCTGCCGATCGTCACCGCAATCGGCGTCGATCCGATCTGGTTCGGCATCTTCATCGTGCTGATGTGCGAGCTCGGCATGATCACACCGCCGGTCGGCATGAACCTCTATGTCGTTCAAGGCGTGCGTGGTGACGGCGGGCCGTTCCGCGACGTGGTTACCGGGGCGATCCCCTATGCGATCATCATGATCCTGTTCACCATCCTGCTCATCCTGGCGCCGCAGATCGTGCTCTGGCTGCCGGAGCAGATGTTCGTCTATTGAGTAACCGGCATGGACACATGGACACTTGATGCCACGGCGCTCGCCGCGGCCTACCGGAGCGGAGAGACGACGCCGGTCGAAGCCGTCGACGAATGCCTCGCACGCATCGAGCGCATCGATCCTCGGATCAACGCCTTCGTGGCGATCTCGCCGGATTGCCGGGCGGAGGCGGCAGACAGCGCCCGTCGCCTGAAGGAGGGTTCCTCGCACGGACCGCTGGAGGGCATCCCGATCGCGGTAAAAGACAGTCTGTGCGTCGCCGGCATGGAGGCGGCCTGGGGCAGCCACGTCTTCGCCGGAAAGGTTTACGAGAATGACGAGCTTCCGGTGAAGCGCCTGCGCGACGCCGGCGCCATCGTCATCGGCAAGACCAATACGCCGGAATTCGCGCTGGAGGGCTATACCGCCAACGCGCTGTTCGGGGTTACCGGAAATCCGTGGAACCCGGATCTGACGCCCGGCGGATCGAGCGGCGGATCGGTCGCAGCCGTGGCGGCCGGCCTGGTCCCTGTCGCCATCGGCACCGACGGCGGCGGATCGATCCGGCGGCCATCGGCCTATACCGGACTGTTCGGCATCAAGCCCACCATCGGCCGGGTGCCGCGGTCCGGCGGCCTGCCGCAACTGCTGCTCGATTTCGAGGTGGCCGGACCGTTCACACGCTCGGTACGCGACTGCACGCTGGTCTATTCGCTGCTCGCCGGCGAGGACAGGCTCGATCCGCGCTCGCGCCTTTTCGCCGTTGACGGGTTGGGCGAAGAGCCGGACGACGACGGATCGCGCCCGTTTCGGATCCTCTATGCGGAGCGGATCGGCGGCGCGCCGTGCGATCCGGCCATTCGCGCGTCATGCGGCCGGGCTGCCGACAATCTGAGGGCGCTCGGCCACGAGGTCCTGGAAGGCGATCTGCCCTTCGATCTGGCGGATTTCAACCGGTTCTGGACGAATATCGGCCAGGTCGGGCTGGCGCGCCTCGTGCACCAGTTTCCGTCAATGATGGAGAAGGCCAGCGCGCGCTATCTGGAAATGGCGGCAAGCGGCGCGGCGGTTCCGGCGGCGGAGTTCGCTGCGGGGCTGGAGATCGTCGACCAGCTCCGGCGGGACGTTTCGCGCGCCTTCGCGGATATCGACCTGATCATGACGCCGGCCTGCGCGGCGATGCCGTGGCCGGCTGGCGAGGCCTGGCCGGACAGGATCGACGGGGAACCCGTCGGGCCGCGCGGCCACGCCGTCTATACCGGCTGGGTCAACGGGTCGGGTCACCCGGCCGTGGCGATACCCGCGGAGCGCTCGCCGGACCGCATGCCGATCGGCTTCCAGCTCGTCGGTGACCTGGCCAGCGAGCGGCGGCTGCTCGCGATCGCGGAGCAATACGAGGCTCGGTTCGGCGGCTGGACGGCCTGGCCCAAAATCGCCGGGGCTACAAATGGCTGAGTGGCCAGATTTCGGAGTGCGCCAAAGGCGACGCGGTGGCACCTTGAACAGGCACATCGAATCGCACCATGAAAAGGCCGGTCCTGGATTGAGGCAAGGATGACGTCGAGACGAGGCGGCACACGCACCCTGAAACGGCCCGGCCAGCGCAAGACGCCGATCAGCCGCGACCCGCTGCACATCCAGGTTGCGAACAGGCTGCGCGACATGATCGTGCACGGCGACCTCAAGCCCGGCGAACGTGTTCCGTTCGCGGTGCTGGCATCCGAACTCGGCGTATCGCTGACGCCGCTCCGCGAAGCCTTCAAGGTTCTGGCCGAGGACGGCCTGGTCGAGCAGAGCCCCAATCGCGGCGTCCGCGTGCTGCCCTACACGGCGGCCGAGGCGACGGCGCTCTTCGAGGTGATCGCCGAGCTGGAGAGCCTCGCGGCAAGGCTCGCGACAGAACGGATGAGCGAAGGTGACCTGGCCGGTCTGGAAGCGTTGCACGCGGAAATGCGCGGCGAATATCAGGAGCGGGCGAAGGACAGCTATTTCGATCTCAACAGCCGCATTCACGAGACGATCGTCGCGCTGTCAGGCAATCCCGTCCTGATCCGGACCCACACCAGGCTGATGGTGCGGGCCAACCGGGGCCGCTACATCGCCATCATCGACGAGGACCGCTGGCGCGAGGCGATGGACGAACACGAGGCGGTGATGGACGCCTTCCGGCGCCGCGACAGCGAAGCCGCGCACGCTATCTGGCACAAGCACCTGACACGGTCGGGCGAGGTCGTCAGCGCGGTGCTGGCTGAGCAAGCCGACAATTTGGATGTTGCGCCGCAGCCGTCTGCGGACGGCGAGGTCTGAGAGGAACGTCGCCGCCGGCCCTCAGCCGGCCTCGCCATTATCGTCCCGCGGTTCGCGTCTGAACAGTTCGATCCAGAAATCGTATCCGGCCATGAGTACGCCGAGGACAAGGACGACGATCAGGGCCGGTTCCTTCACGAACGACCCGAGCACCGAGAGAAAGCCGATCAAACAGGCCAGCGCTATAAGTCCGACCACCCTGTCGAATGCCGTCATCGTCCGTCTCCTTTCCGCTGGCCGCAGGCCATCATTCGCCTTGGCCCATCAAGGTCTGTCGTAGCCAGTTGGCCGTCCTGAGCAGCCTCGCATCGTCGCCGCACGGGCCGACGAGCTGGACGCCGGCCGGCATGCCGTTCGGCCCGGTCAGCAGCGGCAGCGTGATCGCCGGAGTGCCCAGGAATGACCACATGGCGTTGAAGACCGGGTTGCCGGTCGTCTCCAGGCTGGCCGGCGCTTCGCCCGGTGCTGCCGGCGTGAGGATCGCGTCATAGCGCTCGAAGACCTCGTCGAGACCACGGTTCAGCACGTCGCGCCAGTCGCGGGCAGCGAGGTAATCGACCGCGCTGACGGCCCGCCCCGCCTCGATCGCCTCGCGCATGTGCGCGCTGAGCTGATCCGCGGCGCGGTCCATGTAGTGAGCGAGATTGCGGGCGAAACCGGTCGTCATGATCGTGCGGTGGGCCGGCCAGGCATTGGCAAAGACCTCTGGCAGCGGGACCTCGTCGCATTGACCGCCGAGTTCCGATGCGATCTCGGAAAACGCTTCCTGCAGCCAGGGTTCCGCCTGTTCCCATACCGGCGTCCTGACGAACGCCAGCGACGGCGTGACGGGCACCTTGCTCTGCGCCGTCTCCAGCAGCCGGATCGGCGCGCGCACCGCCGTGGCGGCATCGCCCGGATCGTAGCCCTGCAGCACCTCGACCAGCAGGGCCGCATCGTCGACGCTGTTCGCCATGGCCCCGATCGTATCCAGTTCGAAGGCCTGGGTCACCACGCCGGTGCGCGGGATCAAACCGTGGCTCGGCTTGAAGCCGACGATATCGCAAAAGGATGCCGGGCGGATGATCGAGCCACCGGTTTGGGTTCCGACCGCCAGCGGCACCATGCGCGCGGCAACGGCCGCGGCGGACCCGGCCGACGAGCCGCCCGGCGTGTGCGCCAGGTTGTGCGGGTTCCGGGTTTCGGCCGGCTGCAAGTAGGCCAGTTCGGTCGTCGTCGTCTTGCCGAGGATAACGGCTCCGGCCTGCCTCAGCCGTGTCACGATCGCCGCGTCCCGCTTCGGCTGGCGGCCCGCGTCGATAACGGTGCCGTTTCCGGTCGGCATATCGGCCGTATCGACGATATCCTTCAGGCCGACAGGCAGACCGTGCAGCGGCCCCGGATCGTTGCCCGCCTTGCGGTGGGCGTCGATCCGTTCGGCCTGGGCGAGGGCGTGGCCGTGATCGATGAAAGCCCATGCGCCGATCGCCGGATCCTTTTCATCGACCGCTGCAAGAAAGGCTTCCGTTACGTTCACGGCGGTGACCTCGCCGCGCCTGAGCGCGTCGCGAAGATCGATAGCCGAACGTGACGCAAGATCACTCATGTTTACCAATCCGCCTACTGGTACACCTTATCGGGCAGCCAGAACACGATCTCGGGGAAAATGTAGATCATGGCCATGGCTGCGAAGATCATGACGAGGAAAGGCATCACGCCCCTGAAGATATCGACTAGTTCGACACCCGGGGGCGCGACGCCCTTGAGATAATAGGCGGCCATGGCCATGGGTGGCGTGAGGAAGGAGGTCTGCAGGTTAAGCGCCACGAGGATGCCGAAGAACAACGGATCGACGCCGAAATGGGCAAGCAGCGGCAGGAAGATCGGCACGAAAATGATGATGATCTCCGACCATTCCAGCGGCCAGCCGAGCAGGAAGATGATGAACTGCGCCAGGATCAGGAACAGGATCGGCGACAGGTTGAGCCCGATAACGAAATCGTTGATCAGCTGCTCACCGCCAAGATAGGAGAACACCGACGAGAAGGTCCACGAGCCGACGAACAGGAAGCACACCATCGCCGACGTGCGCGACGTGAGGTAGACGGCCTCGCGCAGGCGCTGCCAGGTGAGTGCACGGTACGCCGCCGCCAGGACCAGCGCGCCCGCGGCGCCGACCGCCGCCGCCTCGGTGGGCGTCGCCAGGCCGAACAGGATCGAGCCCAGCACCGAGAAGATGAGCACGGCGAGCGGCACGAACGCCTGCGCCAGCAGGACGAACGCCCGGGACCAGGGGACGTCGCTTTCTTCCTTCGGCAGCGGCGGGCAAAGCTTGGGATTGATGAACGCACGCGTAATCACGTAAGCGACGTACAGCCCGGCGAGCAGGAACCCCGGCAGCAACGCC
>DATHRP010000069.1:0-2804 GCA_035465195.1 Afifellaceae bacterium
CGATGGCGCGGTCTGCAGCGCCATTGGCCGGCACGCTTTCCAGGCGCGCGCCGGCCATCACCTGGCGCCGCAGCCGCTGTCGGACGGCCGCAACGTCTTCGATGCGCTCGGCGACGGCTTGACGCTGCTCGCATTCGACGCGCCGGACGAGGCCGTCGAGGCGTTCCGCACGGCCGCGGCCGGCCTGTCCCTGCCGCTCGCCATCGTCCGCGACAGCCGCGAAGGCGGCCGCGAGAATTACGATTCGGCGCTGGTTCTGGTCCGCCCCGACCATTTCGTCGCGTGGGCTGGCGAGAGCGGCGAAATCGATGCGGAGCCGGTGCTGCGGTTGGCGATCGGCGCCGGACCGGCGGGCTAGCCGCCTTCCACGTAGGCCTGGCACTCGATCTCCACGCTCATGCGCGGATCGACCAGGGCGGAGACCTCGACGAGCGTGGAGGCGGGGCGGTTATCGCCAAAATAGGCGATGCGGCGCGGATTGATCGCCGCGCGATCGCCGATGTCGGTCAGGAAGACCTGCACCTTGACGACGTCGGCGGCGGAGGCGCCTGCGGCCCTCAGGCACTGGTCCATGACGTCGATCGCCATGTCGAACTGATCCACCGTGCTTTCGGGAATGTTGCCCCCGGCGTCCATGCCGACGATGCCGGAGACCCAGACCATCGGCCCGGCCCTCGTCACGTGGCAATAGTGGCTGACCGGTTCCATGATGCCCGGAACCATGATGCGCTGGATCATCTCGCTGTCTCCCCGACCGGTGCGTGCGCCGACGACTTTCAAATACTGCCTCAGGCTACCGAAGATGCTATCAGAATCGTATCAGGAATCGAAACGCCCGGCGGCAAGGACCGCAATCAGTCCGCAACGTCGGTTCAGGCAAGGAGTATTTCAGATGGTATCATCGCCGCTCGTCACAACCGATTGGCTCGAGGATCATCTCGCAGACCCGGATCTTCGCATCATCGAGGTCTGCTCGGTCACCGACGACAAGGCCTACCACGAGGGGCATATTCCCGGTGCGATGTGGGTCTACTGGAAGTCGGCCTGCTGGCAGGAAAGCGATCGCGATTTCATCACGCCGGCGGAGCTGGCGAAGTTGTTCGGCGGCATGGGCATCGGACCGCGTTCAACGGTGGTGCTATACGGAGACCCCGTCCAGTATGGCAGTTACGCATTCTGGGCCTTCAAGATGGCCGGGCATGCGGACCTCAGGCTGCTTGACGGAGGCCGCAGAAAATGGCTCGCGGAAGGACGGCCGCTGACGCAGAACGTGCCGCGCTTCCAGGCCCAGGACTATCCGGTACCGTCGGGAACTTCGTCGATGCGGGTCGGGCGGCACGATGTTCGTGAACATCTGGGGCAGCCCGGGCGGCTGTTGCTCGATGTGCGTTCGCCGGAGGAATATTCGGGCAAACGCGTGTCGGAATACACATTCCCCGTCGATCATGGCGCAGAACGGAAGGGGCGGATACCCGGAGCCGTCCATCTCTATTTCAAGGAAATGTTGAACGCGGACGATTCGTTCAAGTCGGCCGAGGAACTCCGCAATGTCCTCTCCTCGGCCGGGATCGTGCCGGAGGATTTCGATGACATCGTCTGCTATTGCCGGCTGAGCCATCGCGCCACCATGGCCTGGGTTGCTATGACCCACATCCTCGGCTGCCCGAACGTCAAGATCTACGACGGCTCGTGGACGGAGTGGGGCAGCATCGTGGGTTACCCGATCGAAAAATAGCGCGCGCTCCGGCCATCTCCTGCCCGGACCCGATGCGGCTATTGCGCCGCCGCGACCGCTTTCACCAGCTCTTCCGCCGCCCGGCCCGCGTCGTATTCGCCGTTGAAGTGGGCCGTCACGACACCGAGCACCGCGTCCCTGACCGGCGCGGGCGCGGCATGACCGAGCGCGAGGGAGCCGACCAGTGCGCCCGACGCATCCGCCGCGGCGATCTGGCGCATGGCCTTGCGGGCGCAGCCGTCGAAGCCGTCGTCCGGCACGTCGGTGCGCGCCGGCACCGTGCCCCTGGCCGCGTTGAAGGCCGACTGCACGGCCGGGCTCATCAGCGATGCGGCGAAAGCGGCCTGCGCGCGTCGCCGGTCCCTGGCGACCGCGAACATGGCGAGCTGGTCGGCGGTGAAGATCACCGCGTCCTGCGTGGCCGGGAAACGGAAGCAGAGGATATCTCCGGCGGGCTCCAGCCCGGCGTCGAGGAATTGCGCCTTCGCCCAGTCGCCGGTGATCTGCATGCCGGCCTTGCCGTCGGCCACCATGGCGGAGGCGAGGCTCCAGTCGCGGCCGGTGAAGGCCTCGTCGACGAAGCCGCGAAGCACCGCCATGCGGCCGAACGCCTCGACCATCCGGCGGCCGCCGAGCGCCTCAGGATCGAGGTCGATGAAGGCGGCGCGGTAGAATTGCGGCCCGCCGACGCTCATCACCACGGCCTCGAACATGACGGTGTCCTGCCAGGCTTGGCCGCCGTGGGCGAGGGCGACATAGCCGGCATCGCGGATGGTGCCCAGCGCGGCGACCAATTCGTCCCAGCTCGTCGGCGGCGCAAGGTCCAGTTTCTCGAAGATGGCGGCGTTGGCCCAGATCCAGTTGGTCGATCCGACGGAGACGGGGGCTGCCACCCATTTGCCGTCGTGTCTTGCGAAGCGCTGCAGCGCCTTCGGCACGGCCTTGTCCCAGTGTTCGCGGCGGGCCTGGCGGCTGAGATTGGCGAGCACGCCCCTTTCGACCCATTCGCCGATGTCGTATCCGGACGTCTGCACCGCCGCCGGCGGATCGCCGGCCGCCATGCGGGCGT
>DATHRP010000070.1:0-3453 GCA_035465195.1 Afifellaceae bacterium
GGGCGGCGGCGCTCGCCGGCCTCGACGTGAAAAGCCTCGACGGTGATCCCGAGAAGGTACAGTCCAGCCTGATCTGCCTGCTCAAGACGGAGCGCGACCTGAAATCGGTGACACCGGAGGTCACCGGTCGGCTGGTCGGCCAGGCGGCGTGAGCCGATGGGCGGTTATCCGACCGATGAAGGCCATCCGCTGACAAGCCGGATCGCCGGCTTCGTCGATCATCTGCGGCTCAACGATTTCGCGGTCGGTCCGGCGGAGACGAGCGCGGCGCTTGCCATGCTTGCGCGCGGCGGTCTTGCCGACCGGGACGCCAGCCGCCGCGCCCTCAAGGTGCTGCTCAGCGGCCGGCACGAGGAATGGCGCCGTTTCGACGATCTCTTCGAGGCGTACTGGTTCGGCCGCGGTCGCGAGCGTACCGGCGCCGGCGCGACGGACAGCCGGTCCACCACCCGGCGGCCGACCATCTGGGGCGACCATCTCGGTTCCGACGATGGCGGCGCGGCGGCCCGGCACGGCGTGCGCGCCGGCGACACCGGTGCGGCCGGCCAGCAGTCGACCAGCAGGCTGGTCGCGTCCGAACAGAAGAATATCCAGAAGACCGACCTCCGCCATGTCGCGCAGGCGGAGGAAATCGCCGAGGCCGAACGGCTTGCGCGGCGGCTCGCCGCGGCGATGCGGCACCGGATCTGCCGGCGCTACCGGTCGTCCAGCCAGCCGACGCGGCTCGATCTGAGACGCACGATCCGGCGCAATATCGGCCATGGCGGCGAGCCTATCCACCTGGTCGGCAGGGCGCGACCGGACCGGCCGGTGCGCATCCTTGTGTTCCTCGATGTTTCCGGATCGATGAAGCTCTACAGCCGGTTCTTCCTGCAGTTCGTCAAGGGGCTGGTCTGCGAGTGGATCCATGCAGATGCCTACCTGGTGCATACGCGGCTGATCCGGGTGACCGACGCACTGGCCGAGAAGGACGCCGTGAAGGCGATGACGCGCCTTGCGCTGATGGCCGACGGGTTCGGCGGCGGCACCAGGCTCGGCCAGAGCCTGAAGACCTTCAACGATCTCTATGCGCGGCAGGCGACGGATTCGCGGACCGTCGCGATCGTGCTGAGCGACGGCTACGACACGGGTGCGCCGGAACTGCTGCAGGCGGAACTGGTCCGCCTGAAACGACGGGTCAGGCGGCTGGTCTGGCTCAATCCCGTGCTCGGATGGCGCGACTACGAACCGATCACCCGGGCGATGATTCTCGCCCTGCCGCTGATCGATCACTTCGCCGCCGCCAATACGCTGGAGGCGCTGGCGGCGATCGAAGCCGACCTGGCGCGGCTGTAAGGATGTGAGATGAACGGTACGGTCACCAGGGTGCTCGACCTGATCGACAGGCTGCGCCATTCCGGGGAGGATTTCTGCGTCGTCACCGTGCTCAGGACAGCGGCGGCGACGTCCGCAAAAGCCGGCGCGAAGGCGGTCGTGACCGGTGACGGCACGGTGCACGGCTTTATCGGCGGCGGCTGTGTCCAGGGCGCGGTGCTCAGGGTCGGCCTGGAAGCGATTGAGGGCGGCGAGCCGCGGCTGATCCGCGTCAAGCCGAAGGAGGACGTCGTTGAGCCTGTCGATGTCGATGGCATCGAATTGCACAAGTCGGCCTGTCCCAGCGGCGGCACCGTGGACCTGTTTTTCGAACCGATGCGCCAGGCGCCGCGAATCGTCATATGCGGAACGTCGCCGGTCGCGCTCACGCTCGCCCGGCTCTCCGACGCCATGGGCTACCACGCCATGGTTGCTGCGCCGCAGGCCGACCTCGACCAGCTCGAGGACAAGTGCCGGACATGGCCGGGATACGACCTGGACGAACTGAAGATCGGCGGGCGTGATGCCATCGTGGTCGCAACCCAGGGCCGGCGCGACCGCGAAGCGCTGAAGAGCGCGCTCATGAGCGCGGCCGGCTATATCGGCATGGTCGGCAGCCGCACGAAGATCGGCAAGCTGACGGATCAGCTTCGCGCAGAGGTGCCGGCGGAACGGATCGCGGGCCTGCACGGACCTGCCGGACTTGCGATCGGGGCGATCGATCCGGAGGAGATCGCCCTTTCCATACTCGGTGAAATCGTGCAGGAACGCCGCAGTGCCGTGAAGAGGGGTGTCGCCGATATCGAGGCGATCTGAGCAACGCATTCTGCCGACGGGAGAGGGTCCATGGAACTGAAAGGCCAGCAGTTGATCAATGCGCCGCGCGAGACGGTCTACGCCGCGCTGAACGATCCGGACGTTCTGAAGCAGTGCATTCCCGGGTGCGAAAGCCTGAACAAGACATCAGATACCAACATGGACGCGACGGTGGCCATCAAGGTCGGGCCCGTGAAGGCCAAGTTCAGCGGTGCCGTGGAACTCACCAACCTCAACCCGCCGGAGAGCTACACGATCGTCGGCGAAGGCAAGGGCGGCGCTGCGGGTTTCGCCAAGGGCAAGGCGGACGTGACGCTGACCGAACAAGGCGACCAGACGCTGCTCGATTATGCCGTCCATGCGGATGTCGGCGGCAAGCTGGCGCAACTTGGCGGCCGGCTGCTGGAAGGCACGGCGAAGAAACTGTCGGGCGAATTCTTCCAGAAATTCGGTGATGTCGTCGGGGGAGGTGAAACGGCCGAAGCCGAAGGTGCGGCCGTCGCAGAAGCGCCTGCACCCGCCGCGGAACCCGTGGCCGCTGCCGGCGCGTCCGAACCGTCAAAGTCCGGCAACCGGGTCACGACGATCGCGTTGATCATTGTCGCGATCTGCGTGTTCTACGTGGTCTTCATTGCCGGGTTGACTTGAAGCCGCGGAAGAGGCGGCTTCGGCGTAACGCATGGGAAAATCAGCGGTTTTCCTCGACCCGGACGTTGCGGTTAATCCAGTCCATCGGATCTTCACCGAACAGGCGGGTCGCTTCGACGAAAGCCTGATCGTAGGATTCGAACGGGTCGCCGAGGACGGTTTCCTGTTCGGTCACGATAAGATAGGTCATCGAAATCTCCAGCGGTCTTTTCTCGCTCCTGTCTGTAAGACGCATGGGACAGGAAAAGGTTCAGTGCTTTTTCGGCGCGGTGATCTCGCATATGTTCGCTCGCGGGAGGAATGATCCATGATTTCTGACGAGCAGACCGCCTTCTATCGTGAGAACGGTTATCTCATCGTGGAGGACGCGATCGATCCGACAGACCTGGCGGAGATGCAGCAGGTCACGCGCGATTTCATAGAGCGCTCGCGCGCGGTGACGGAGAGCGACGACATATTCGATCTCGATCGCGGCCACAGCGCCGACAATCCGCGGCTCACACGAATCAAGCTGCCGCATCTTCGCCACCCGGTGTTCGATCGGGTCATGCGGTCCGACCGTCTGATTTCGATCCTGAGGCCGTTGCTGGGTGACAACATCCGGCTCCATACCAGCAAGCTCAACACCAAGGCGCC
>DATHRP010000071.1:0-2989 GCA_035465195.1 Afifellaceae bacterium
GGGGACGGAACATGGGGTTCTGCCCTGAATCATAACGTTCGGGAGACGTTTTTCATGACTATCAAACTCAAGCTCCGGGCGCTCGCGCTCGGCGCCAGCCTTGCCTTGCTGGCCGGAACGGCCTCGGCCAAGACCTTCGTCTATTGTTCGGAAGGTTCGCCGGAAGGCTTCGACCCGGCACTCTATACGTCGGGCACGACATTCGATGCCTCGTCGCGGCAGATCTACAACAAGCTGGTCGAATTCGAACGCGGCACCACCAATATCGGGCCGGCGCTGGCGGAAAGCTGGACGGTTTCGGACGACGGCCTGGAATATACCTTCAAGCTGCGCCCGGGCGTGAAGTTCCATACCACGGACTATTTCACGCCGACGCGCGATCTCAACGCCGACGACGTGGTGTTCTCGTTCGAGCGCCAGCGCGTCAAGGAGCATCCGTACCACGAAGTGTCCGGCGGCACCTGGGAATATTTCGGCGGCATGTCGATGCCCGACCTGATCAAGTCGGTCGAGAAGGTCGACGACCTGACGGTGAAGTTCGTGCTGAACCGGCCGGAAGCGCCGATGATCGCCAACCTCGGCATGGACTTCGCGTCCATCCTGTCCAAGGAATATGCCGACGCGATGATCGAGGCCGGCACGCCTGAGAACCTCAACCAGCAGCCGATCGGCACCGGCCCGTTCCAGTTCGTCGCTTACCAGAAGGACGCCGTCGTCCGGTACAAGGCAAACCCGGACTATTGGGCGGGCAAGGCCGCGATCGACGACCTGGTCTTCGCGATCACGCCGGACAATTCCGTGCGCTATCAGAAGCTGAAGGCCGGCGAGTGCCACCTGATGCCCTATCCGAATCCGGCCGACCTGGACGCCATGAAGGCCGATTCCGACCTGGTCGTGATGGAACAGGAAGGCCTTAATGTCGGCTACCTGGCCTACAACACCACCATGGCGCCGTTCGACAACGCCAAGGTGCGCAAGGCGCTGAACATGGCGATCAACAAGCAGGCCATCCTCGACGCCGTGTTCCAGGGCTCCGGCAAGATCGCCAAGAACCCGATCCCGCCGACGATCTGGTCGTACAATGACGCGATCGTGGACGATCCCTACGATCCCGACGCCGCCAAGGCGGCGCTCGAGGCCGAGGGCGTGTCGGGCCTGGAAATGAAGGTCTGGGCGATGCCGGTGCAGCGTCCGTACAATCCGAACGCCCGCCGCATGGCCGAGCTCATCCAGGCCGATTTCGACAAGATCGGCGTCAAGGTGGAGATCGTGTCCTATGAATGGGGCGAGTATCTCAGCAAGTCCCGCGAACTCGACCGCGACGGCGCGATCCTGCTCGGCTGGACCGGCGACAACGGTGACCCGGACAACTTCCTGGCCGTTCTGCTCGGCTGCGACGCGGTAGAAAAATCGAACCGCGCGCAGTGGTGCTATAAGCCGTTCGACGACCTGATCCAGAAGGCCAAGACGGTCTCCGACAAGGCGGAGCGCACAAAGCTCTACGAAGAAGCCCAAGTGATCTTCAAGGAGCAGGCGCCGTGGGCGACGATCGCCCATTCGGTCGTCTTCAAGCCGATGCGCAAGGAAGTGAAGGACTTCAAGATCGATCCGTTCGGCGGCCATATCTTCTATGGCGTCGACCTGGCGGAATAGATCCTGACTGATCCGACGGGCCGCGAATTTCGCGGCCCGTCTCATCCGGACGTCCGATGACCCATGGCGGCGAAACCATCCTGCGGGACCTGATGGCCGAAATCGGCCTCGACGCGATCGCGCTCGTCCCCGGCGCCAACTTCCGCCAGGTCTACGGCAAGGCCTTCTACCAGAACGAACGCTCGCTGGTCGTGCTCCTGCAGCGCGACGGACCGAGCCTTGCCGTCGTCCCGGCGCTGGAAGCGGCATCGTTCGACATGATCGGTTTCGACGGCGAGGTGTTCCACTGGCGCGACAATGACGGGGCGGCCGGCGCGTTCGAGGCCCTGGGCGAGCACTGCAACGCCCGCCGGATCGGCGTCGAGGGCCAGGCCATGCGGGTGATGGACCATCACGGCCTGAAACGCGCCCTGCCCGATTGCGAGATCGTCGACATTCACAAGGCGATCTCGAGCGCTCTCCGCCTGCACAAGTCGGACGACGACATCGCGCAGATGCGCCGTGCCATCGCTATTTCGGAGGATGCGCTGCAGCGTACGCTGGACGAGGTGCGCGCCGGCCAGAGCGAAACCGACCTCGAAAGCCTGCTTTTGAAGAACCTGTTCGCCACCGGCGCGGAAGATATGGCGTTCGCGCCGATCGTCGCGGCGGCCGACAATTCGTTCCGGCCGCATGCCAAGGCGCGGGCCGACTACCGGGTGAAGCCGGGCGATGCCCTGCTCCTCGATTTCGGCGCCGCCCATGGCGGTTACATGGCGGACATCACCCGGACCGTCTTTATCGGCCACTGCCCGGACGATGCGCGCGGCGTCTACGAGACAGTGCTGGCCGCCAACACGGCCGGGCGCGAGGCGGCACGGCCGGGCATCACCGCCCACGATCTCGACGACACGGTCCTGTCGGTGCTGGAAGCCTCGCCGTTCGTCGAATTCGTCCGCACCAAGACCGGCCACGGCCTCGGACGCGACGTGCACGAGGACCCCTACATCATGCGCGGCAACGACCTGCGGCTGGAACCGGGCATGGTCTTCACCGTCGAGCCCGGCCTCTACCTGCCCGACCGGTTCGGTGTGCGCATCGAGGACGATGTGCTGATCACCGACGACGGCTCGGAATCGCTGACGACCTTCCCGCGGGAGATCATGATTGTCGGTTAGCCTGAACAACAATCACGCCGGATTCTCAACCGGTTACGACGAGGTGCTGGAATCATGCTGAAATACCTGCTCCGCCGCCTCGGCCTGCTCATCCCGACATTTCTCGGCGTTTCTGTCGTCGCGTTTGGCTTCATCCGGTTGCTTCCGGGCGATCCGGTGCTGCTGCTGGCGGGCGAGCG
>DATHRP010000072.1:0-9097 GCA_035465195.1 Afifellaceae bacterium
CGTCCGCCCGCCGGCGGCCGGCGCATCTGGCAGCCGGTCGGACGGCGAGGGAACCCGAAAAGCCGGTTCGGCCAAGCGGACATGATCGGCAACCGGCACGATCCGGGGCCGGTTAGGGGCCCCGCCGCCAGCGGCGGGATCATTCCGCTTTTCGTCGGCCACCCCAACGCGGCCAACCTTCTGATGGTGCTGATGGTGATCTTCGGCATCTTCGCGCTCACCCGCATAAATACCCAGTTCATCCCGTCGGTCGCCACCGATACGATCCGGATATCCGTAAGCTGGCCGGGCGCCAGCGCCGAGGATGTCGAGACCAACATCCTGGAGATCGTCGAGCCGGCCGTGCACTATCTGGACGGCGTCAAGGAGATGACGTCGTACGCCCGCGAGGGCTCAGCGTCGATCTCGCTGGACTTCGAGCGGGGCGCCGACATGCAGAAGGCGCTGTCCGACGTCGAGGCCGCGGTTTCCGGAATCACCAACCTGCCCGACGATGCCGAAACGCCGGACGTCTCGTTTTCCCAATGGTACGAAGGCGTCGCCCGTCTGGCGCTGGTCGGCCCCTATTCGGAAGAGGCGCTCAGGCACTTCGCCAAGAGGTTCCGCGACGATCTGGTCGCCCGCGGCATCGACAAGGTGACCTTCACCGGCCTGCGCGACGAGGAAATCGTCGTGACGGTGCCGGAGCGCGATCTCCGCCGCCTCGACCTGACGCTCCGCGACGTGTCCAGTGCAATCGCCGGCAACAGCCGCGACCTGCCGTCCGGCACCCTGGACGGCACAGTGTCGAAACAGATCCGCGCGCTGTCGGACGCGGAAAACGGCAACGGTCTGAGGAACGTGGAGGTCAAGTCGTTCGCCTCCGGGGACAAGGTCCTGTTAGGCGACATCGGCACGATCGAACGCCGGTTCGACCCGGACGACAAGCAGGGCCTGGCCCGGGGCCGACAGGCGATCGAGGTCTATGTCCAGCGCTCGGCCGCCGCCGATACGCTGAAGACTGCACGCATTCTCGACGACTATCTGGCCGAGATCGGGCCGGCTCTGCCGCCCGACCTGGAAGTCCTGAAATACGATGTCCGCGCCGATCGGGTCTCCGAGCGCATCGGCCTGCTCCTTTCGAACGGCATCCAGGGCCTCGTCGCCGTCATCGTCATTCTCTACATCTTCCTGAACGGCAGGGTGGCCTTCTGGGTAGCCGCCGGCATTCCTGTCGCCATGATGGCGACCCTCGGCGTCATGTACGTGACCGGCCAGTCGATCAACATGATCTCGCTGTTCGCGCTGATCATGATGCTGGGCGTCATCGTCGACGATGCCATCGTCGTCGGCGAGCATACGGCGACCCGGTATCAATTGGGCGATCCGGCGGCTGTCGCGGCGGAGCGCGGCGCGGGAAATATGCTGTCGCCTGTAACGGCCGCCAGCATCACCACCATCGCCGCGTTCGCCCCGCTGCTCCTGGTTCGCGACACGATCGGCCAGATCATGGTCGCGCTGCCGCTTGTTGTCATCGCGGTGGTGATCGCCAGCGTCATCGAATGTTTTCTCGTCCTGCCGGGCCACCTGGCGCATTCGCTCAAGACCGACCGCAGGGAAGGCTGGTCGTTCTGGCGCTGGGTTTCCGTTTCGCTCGCCTATACCGTGCTGTTCGTCCTGCTGCTGCGCGACTGGTCGGTGGATAGCCCGCTGCCGCAAACCGTCCTGAAGGTCCGCGACGCGGCGATGGCCTTGCCGCAACCGGTCCTGACCGCGTGTGTCATCGCCGCGGCCTTGGCGTTGGGCGCATTGACGGAAGCCGTCATCCTCTGGTTCGCTCATCGCCGCAAGCGAAGCGGCCGCCGGCGCGGCACGGTCCGGCGCGTGCTGGACGGCGGTTTCGAATGGTTAAGGGACCGGCCGTTCAACAGCCTGGTCCGGCTCTCCTTCAACTTCCGTTATGTCACGGTCGCGATCTGCATCGCCAGCCTGCTTGCCACCGTCGGCATGGTGCGCGGCGGGCGCGTCGATTTCGTCTTTTTCCCGTCGCCGGAGGCGGAGAGCATCAATGCCCGCGTGGTCTTCAACGCCGGCACGCCGAAGGAGACAGTGGTGGCGGCGGTGGCGGAAATCGAACGGTCGCTCTATGATGCGGCCGAGCGGCTGTCGCCCGACGAGCCGCTGATCGTGGCCGCCTTTGCAACGATCGGTTCGGCCGGGCGGTCGACCGGCGACAACCTGGCCTCGTTCCGGGTCCAGCTCGTCTCCTCCGAGGAACGGACCATCCGGACGCCGGACATCGTCCGCGCATGGCGGGACGCAGCGCCGGACATTGCCGGCATCAAGCGCCTGTCGATCTACGAGCAGCGTTCGGGTCCGCCGGGCCGCGACGTCGACATCCGGTTCCGTGGCGGCGACACGGCAACGCTCAAGAAGGCCGCCGAGGAAGCCGCTCTTGTCCTGTCCGGATTTCCGGGCGTTTCCGGCGTTGCCGACGATCTGGCCTATGGCAAGCCGGAACTTGTCATCCGCATGACACCGCGCGGGGCAGCGCTCGGCTTCACCACCGATGAAATCGGCGCCCAGGTCCGCAATGCGCTGGAAGGTAGCATCCCGCGCCGTTTCGCCGATGGCGACGACGAGATCACCGTGCGGGTTCTCGGCAAGCTGCGCGAACAGGGGACGGCCGCGCTGCAGAACCTGCAGCTGCGCACGCCCGACGGCGCCTTCGTGCCGCTTTCGGAGGTGGCCACGCTGACTGAGCGGCAGGGTTTCGCGGCGATCGAGCGGGACAATGGCAAGTCGAACATCGCCATCACCGCCGATATCGATACGGCGGTCACGACACCAGGCGCGGTGACCGCGCAGTTGCGCAGCGAAGGCGTCATTTCCGGTATTGCCTCGCGCTACGGACTGGAGACCGGGTTTTCCGGCCGCGCCAAGGAGCGGCAGAAGGCCTTCGCCGACCTGCGCCTCGGCGCCATGATCGCGCTGGCCGTCATCTATATCGTGCTGGCCTGGACCTTCGGATCCTACGCCCGTCCCGTCGCCGTCATGATGATCATTCCGTTCGGGTTCGTCGGCGCGGTTTTCGGTCACTGGCTGATGGGTTTCGACCTGACGATCCTGTCGCTGTTCGGCCTGCTCGGCCTGTCCGGCATCCTGGTCAACGATTCCATCATCCTGGTTTCCCGGCTGAACGAGCGCCTCGCCGACGGCGAAAGCATCTCCGACGCGGCAATCGGTGCAAGCCGGGACCGCCTGCGAGCCGTGCTTCTGACATCGCTGACGACGATCGGCGGACTGTTGCCGCTGCTCTTCGAGACGAGCCTGCAGGCCCAGTTCCTGATGCCGATGACGATCACCATGGTGTTCGGGCTGGCCGTTGCAACGTTCCTGGTTCTGTTCCTGGTGCCGGCGCTCGTCGGCATCGGCAGCGATATTTCCGGATTCTTCCGTTTTGCCACCGCCAGGCGCGCGGCTGCGCCGATGACGGCGGCGGATTAGGCCCGGTCAGGTCCGCCAGAACGCCGGCAGGAAGATCACCAGTACGGTGAAGAGTTCCAGACGGCCGAGCAGCATGCCGGCCGAAAGCAGCCATTTCGACGTCGCATCGAGCGACTGGAAGTTGCCGTCGGGGCCGATGATTTCGCCCAAGCCCGGCCCGACATTGGAAATAGCGGTGGCCGCGCCGGAGAACGCCGTCATCGTATCCAGGCCGTTGATCGACAGAAGCCCGGCAAGGCACACGAACGCCATTAGATAGAGAAAGAAGAAGCTCATCACGGCCGAGGAGACGGAATCGGAGATCCGCGTATTGTTGAAGCGCTTGATGAAGACGCCGTGGGGGTAGGTCATCCGGCTGATCTGAAGTCTGAGTTCCTGGAACAGCACCTGGAAGCGGAAGATCTTGATGCCGCATGAGGTCGAGCCGGCGCAGCCGCCGATGAACATGACCAGGAAGAAGAGGGCCGATGCGAAGATGCCCCAGGCCTCGTAGTCGGTCGTGGCGTAGCCGGTTCCCGTCATGATCGAGACGATGTTGAACATGGCATGGCGGAGGCCGCTCAGGCCGGGCTCGAGTCCGCTATAGTCCTTATAGACCCACAGGATCACGGTGAAAAAGAAGACCAGTCCCAGGAACACATGGACCTGGCTGTCGCGCAAGATGGATTGCGGCCGGCCGCGCGCAAGCTGCACGAAATGGATGAAGGGGAGGCTCCCCAGGATCATGAACACGGTTGCGACTATATCGATCTCGGCCGACTGGAAATGTCCGATCGAGGCATCCTTTGAGGAAAAGCCGCCGGTCGCGACCGTTGTCATGGAATGCATGACTGCATCGGCCGTTCCCATGCCGGCCGTGGCATAGGCGAACGCGCAAAGCGCTGTCAGGCCGACATAGACGAGGGTCAGCGAACCGGAGATCTGGGTTGCCCGCGGCAGGATCTTCTCCGCCGTGTCGAACGCCTCTGTCTTGAACAGCTGCATGCCGCCGATCTGCAGCATCGGAAACACCGAGACTGCCATGACGACGAAGCCGAGGCCGCCGAGCCATTGCAGGATCGATCGCCAGAACAGGATGCCGGCGGGCATGTCGTCGAGTCCCGCCAGCACCGTTGCGCCGGTGGTGGTGATGCCCGACATCGCCTCGAAGAAGGCGTCGGTGTAGGTCGGTGCGATGCCGGACCAGTAGAACGGCAAGGCGCCGAGCGCGGCCAGCAGCGTCCAGGTCAACGTCGTCATCAGGATCGCCTCGCGCGCCGACAGGCCGCTTCCCACCCCGCGTGACGCTGTCCACAGTCCCATGCCGAGCGCGGCGCAAACCACGGCCGAACCAAGGAACACCGGGCCGGTGTCATTGCCGAGCGCCAGGTCGACCGACGCCGGCGCCAGCATGGAAATGCCGAGGATGGCCATGAAAATGCCGACGACCAGCAGGATCGGTCGCGGATCGAACAGCGTCAGCGAGACATCCGTTCTGTTTGAAGCGCTCATGGGTTGCAGTCCGCAGGCAGGCGCGGTTCAGTTGATGACCCGGCTCTGGCCGGGAAGATCGAGGGAAAATGCAGGAATATTGACGGCGAAAGCCTGGCCGTCGGCGTCGGCCATGTGATAGGTGCCGGCCATGATGCCGGACGACGTCTTCAGCGGGCATCCGCTCGTGTAGCTGAAGCTTTCCCCCGGCTCGATCACTGGTTGCTGGCCGACGACACCCGGACCGCGCACCTCTTCCCGCGAGCCCGTGCTGTCGGTTATGACCCAGTGCCGGGAGAGCAACTGGACGGACACGTCGCGCTGGTTGTGGATGTCGATCGAGTACGCCCAGAAATACCGGGATTCCGTCGGCTCGGACTCGTCTTCCAGATAGACCGGGTTGACGTCGATGCGGATGCCGTTGGTGGTTGCCGAATACATTCTCTTGTCCCTGGCCGTTCGATCGGGCCATATCGTCCCATATCGGCCGAGTCTACGGTTTCCACGGTTAACAGGCCACCTCCCTTGCCGAAAATCAACGGCTTAGACTGCCCAAAATTGGTCAAGAATCCGGTTGACGTGGCATGCCAGTGGTCCATATTGCCGATGTATATGGCAAAATAGCCATGACGGCGCGCGATACCGTGGTATACAATATTGTGGTATATCAGTGCCCGTAAAGAAGTTCAGCATAAACCCGCTGGGAGGAATTCATGTCTGACAAAACCGTTTCACGCCGCAAGTTTCTGAAAGGTGGCGCGCTTGCCGCAGGTGCCTCTGCTGGTGCCGTAGCCGCTCCGGCCGTTCTTGCGCAATCTCCGATTACCCTGAAGATGCAGGGGTCGTGGGGCGCATCTTCGATTTTCAGCGAGATGGCCAAGCAATATGCCGATCGTGTAGACGCCATGTCCGGCGGTTCGCTGAAGATCGACTATCTGCCTGCCGGTGCGGTCGTGAAGGCGTTCCAGGTTCAGGACGCCTGTGCCGACGGCGTGCTCGACGCGGCCCATACGGTGACCGCCTACTGGTACGGCAAGAACAAGGCGGCTTCGCTGTTCGGAACCGGCCCGGTGTTCGGCGCCAATGCCTCGCAGATCCTGGCCTGGATCCACTTCGGTGGCGGCAAGGAGATGTATCGCGAGCTCGTGCAGGAAACGCTCGGCCTCAACCTTGTCGGTTTCTTCGCCATGCCGATGCCGACCCAGCCGCTGGGCTGGTTCAAGAAGCACATCCAGAGCGTTGACGACATGCAGGGCCTGAAGTACCGCACCGTCGGTCTTGCGACCGACATCATGCAGGGCATGGGCCTCAGCGTCGCGCAGCTTCCGGGTGGCGAAATCGTTCCGGCGCTGGAGCGCGGCGTCATCGAGGCGTTCGAGTTCAACAACCCGACGGCCGACCGTGAATTCGGTGCCCAGGACGTGTCGAAGCACTATCACATGGGCTCCTATCACCAGGCTGCCGAGTTCTTCGAGATCATCTTCAACAAGGATCGTTTCGACGAACTGGACCCGGCGCATCAGGCCATCCTGGAGTACGCCGCCGAGGCCGCCAACACTGCGAACTACGGTCTGGCCATGGATCGCTATTCGGCCGATCTGCAGACGTTGATCAACGACGACGGCGTCAATGTCTACCGGACCGACGAATCGATCATGAAGGCGCAGCTGGCTTCCTGGGACAAGGTTCTGGAAGGCCTGATGGAGGATACGACCTTCAAGAAGATCGTCGACAGCCAGAAGGCGTGGTCTGAGCGCGTCGCTTTCTACGATCTGACCAACTCCGCCGACTACCGTCTGGCCTACGAGCATTATTTCCCGGGCAAGCTGCCGTCGTAAGGCGCGCATGTCTGGTTTGAGATAATATTGGAGGGGCGGCTCCCGCCGCCCCTCTGCTTTGACCGGCTTGCACACGGTCCGATGTGCGGACGGCATCGGCCGGCGGATAATCAGGACAAGCCGTCGGCCCGTTGGGGGAGAGCAATGGAAAGCTATATCCGCTTCGCCGATACGACTTCGGCGTGGTTCGGCAAGGCCTTCGCCTGGTGCATCATCGTGATGACGTTCGGCGTTGGTTACGAGGTGTTTGTTCGCCGCATCCTGGGCGCCCCGACTTCGTGGGCCTTCGACCTTTCGTACATGATGTACGGCACGCTGTTCATGATGGCCGGCGCCTATACGCTTTCGCGCGACGGCCATGTCCGCGGCGATTTTATCTACAGACTTTGGAAGCCGAGAACCCAGGCCCGGGTCGAATTCGTCCTTTATTTCCTGTTTTTCTTCCCCGGCGCGATCGCGCTGGTCCTGGCCGGCTGGAAATATGCATCCCGCTCGTTCGGCTACCTCGAGGTCAGCGTGATGAGCCCGGCCAATGTGCCGATTTTCCATTTCAAGATGGTCATTGTGGCCGCCGGGATCCTGCTGGTGATCCAGGGCATCGCCCAGGTCTTCAGGTGCGTGATATGCATGCGCACCGGCGAATGGCCGCAGCACCAGGAAGACATCGAGGAGATGGAAGACATTCTCCTGAAGCAGGCGGAAGAAAGGGCGCTCAAGCATTCCTCCGAAGCCGTGGATGTCATTCATTCTGAGGGAGACCGGAAGTGACCGATCCGCAAATTGCCGTCCTGATGCTGGGGATCTTCATCCTTACCATCTTCCTCGGTTTCCCGATCTGCTTCACGCTGATGGCGATGGGCGTGGCGTTCGGCTATTATGCCTATTTCGAACCCGATCGGATGTGGCGGTCCTACCACCGGGCGGTGGAGAACGACGCCGATACGTGGACCTTGGCGGAAACCTGGTTCGAGGGGCTGTTCAACAACCAGATCTTCGATCTGTTCGTCAACCAGACCTATTCGGTGATGGCCAACGATGTTCTGACGGCCGTGCCGCTATTCCTGTTCATGGGCTACATCGTCGAGCGCGCCAACATCGTCAACCGGCTCTTCGACACCCTCTATGTCTCGGCGAAACGGATGCCCGGCGCCATGGCCGTCGCCGCACTTGCCACATGCGCACTGTTCGCCACGGCCACAGGCATCATCGGCGCCGTGGTCACTCTGATGGGCATGCTGGCCCTGCCGTCGATGATGCGGGCCAACTACAATATCTCCTTCGCTTCCGGCGTGATCTGCGCGGGCGGATGCTTGGGCATCCTCATCCCGCCGTCGATCATGCTGATCGTGTACGCGGCGGCGTCCAATGTTTCGATCGTCCGGCTCTATGCCGGAGCGATATTCCCCGGCTTCATGCTGGCCGGCCTCTACATGGTCTATGTCGTCGGCCGGGCGTGGCTCAATCCGGCCCTGGCGCCGAAGCCGCCGGCGGACGAGACCGACGAATACAGCGGCTGGCAGATCGCCTTCATGCTGATGACGTCGTTCTTCCCGCTGGCCTTCCTGATCCTGTCCGTGCTGGGCGCGATCCTGGCCGGCTGGGCCACTCCGTCGGAAGCGGCATCGGTCGGCGCGCTCGGAGGCCTGGCACTGGCTGCCGCCTACCGCGCCCTGACCTGGCAGCGGCTGAAGGAGTCTGTCTACCTGACGGTCCGGACATCGGCGATGGTCTGCTGGCTGTTCGTCGGCTCGTGGACCTTTGCGTCGGTGTTTTCCTATCTGGGCGGTCATGACGTCATCGAACAATGGGTTCTGGGGATGAACCTCGAGACCTGGCAGTTCCTTGTCATGGCGCAGTTGATCATCTTCTTCCTGGGCTGGCCGCTGGAGTGGTCGGAAATCCTGATCATCTTCGTGCCTATCTTCCTGCCCATGCTGGATACGTTCCACGTGAACCCCTATTTCTTCGCCATGCTGGTGGCGCTGAACCTGCAGACCTCGTTCCTGACCCCGCCGATGGCGATGTCCGCCTATTACCTGAAGGGCGTCTTGCGAAAACAGATCGAGTTGTTCCAGATCTTCAGGGGCATCATGCCTTACCTGGCCATCGTGATCTTCAGCATGTTCCTGATGTACCAGTTTCCGGGTATCGCACTTTGGCTGCCGGATTATCTGTTCGGCGTATATCAGCCTTGACCGGACGCGCGCTGATCGCATACCGGAGGCATTGACGATGCACACCGACCTGTCGGCTATCGAGGCCAGACGGAAAATAATTGATGGCACGCTGTCCTCGGTCGATCT
>DATHRP010000073.1:0-5292 GCA_035465195.1 Afifellaceae bacterium
TTCCCGATCATGCACGTCGTCGCGATCCGTCGCGATGTCTACGAAGCGAACCGGTGGATCGCGATGAACCTGTTCCAGGCTTTCCGGCAGGCCCAGGCACTCTGCTACGAGGGCCTGAAGGAAACCGCGGCCCTGAAAGGCATGCTCCCCTGGTTCAACGCCCATGTCGAAGACGCGATCGCCATGATGGGCGAGGATTTCTGGCCCTACGGCATGGAACCGAACAGGGCGACACTGGAAACGTTTCTGAGATACCATCACGAACAGGGCCTCTCACCGAAAACGCTCGATGTGGAGGACATGTTCGCGCCGGAAACCCTTGAGGAGTTCGTCGTATGAGCAAGGTCACCATCCCCGACCTGCACGCCATGAAGCGGAACGGCGAAAAGATTTTCGGCGTTGTCGCTTGGGACACCCACATGGCGGCGATAGCCGACCGGGTCGGCGTCGAGATCGTTTCGGTCGGCGATACGGTCGGCAAGAATCTCTGGGGCCACGACTATCCGTTCCAGGTCACGATGGACGAGATGGTCACGGTGGCCCGCGCCGTTCGTCGCGGCGTGTCGCGGGCTCTCGTCAGCGCCGATTTTCCTTACGGCCCGCTGCAGGAAGGCACGGAATCGGCCCTGCGCGCGGCGATCCGCTTCGTCCGCGAGGCCGGCGTCGACATGATCAAGCTGGACGCCGCCGCCGACTATCCGGAAGCGGTGACCGCCCTGACCCGCGCCGGCATACCGGTGTGGGCGCAATTCGGCCTGACCCCGCAGACGGCGCTCGCGCTCGGCATTCCCTATGAGAACCAGGCCGGCTCCGACGCCGGGCTGCCGGACGACATGGCGGACAGGATGATCGAGCAGGCCAGTATGCTGGAGGCCGCCGGCGCGGTGCTTCTCGATTTCACCAACTCCGGACCAGTAGTCGGCCCGAAGGTAACGGCCGCGGTGACGATCCCGGTGATCGGCGGCTTCGGCGGCGGGCCATGGCTCGACGGACGGGTCCGTCTCGCCCAGGCCGCGATCGGATACAATGTCGCGGCGCTCGACAGAGAGCCCGACGCCTACGCCAACGTGGCGCGCGTCATCCACGACGCGCTCGCCGAATGCGCCGGCGACGTCCGCGCCGCGCGCCAGATCAAGGGGCAACCGGGGAGAAGCTGATGCCCTTCGCCGAGATCGACGGGATCAATACGCGTTACGAGATCGTCGGCAACGGCCCGCCGCTCTTAATGTTCGCGCCGGGCGGTTTCGATGCCCGCATCGAGAAATGGAGCGACCTCGGCGTCTACCAGCGGATCCGCCTACTCGACCATCTGCCGGCACATTTCCAGTGCATCCTGTTCGACCGGCGCGAGAATGGCCAGTCCGGTGGCCGGCTGGAGCGGATCACGTGGGACCATTTCGCCCGCCAGGGTGCCGGGCTGCTCGACCATCTCGGCATCGACAGGGCTCACCTGATGGGCGGCTGCATGGGATGCTGCCCGGTCGCAGCTTTCTCCGTCGCACATCCCGAACGGGTCCTTTCAGCCGTATATTACTGGCCGGTCGGCGGCGCCCGCTACCGGATCAGCGGCCACCAGCGTTTCGCGCGCCATCTTGCATTCGTCGAGGAAAGCGGCCTGCAGGCCGTCGTCGACCTGGTCAGAAGCCATGACAAGAATTTCAGTGCCGATCCCCGCGGCGGGCCGTGGGGCCAGCCGATCCGCAACTCGGAGGACTTCGCCGCCGCCTACGCGGCCCACGATGTTGAATCTTATCTGCTGATGGTCTCCGCGATGGTCCGCGGCCTGTTCGACCGCGACACCGCGCCCGGCGCCGAGCCGGAAGACCTTCTCAGCCTCGATATCCCGGCGCTGATCGTGCCCGGCGCAGATGCGTCACACGCCACCTCGGCCGCGCGTTACCTGCAAGAATGCCTGAACGGCTCGGACTATTGGGACGTACCGATTGAAGACCAGACGGAGCAGACGGCGCCGGCCCGCATCCTGACCTTTCTCCAGTCATCCGGATAGGACGTCAGCCGACCATCTCGCGCACCGCCGGCGCGAACAGGTCTGCGATCTCGAACGGTTTGTCGATGATCTTCTGATCGACCGCGTGCCGTATCAAGAGGTCCAGCATTTCGATGTTCGGCGCAATGCCGTAGGGCAGCGGATCGTCCATCGCGTCCATGACCGCCATGTGAACCTTGTCGATCCGTGTCGGCTCTGAAATCCGTCCTGCCTTCAGGTCGTCGACATAACGCCGCTTGGATTCCGCGAATGCCTCGAAGACCTGCACGGCCACGTCCGGCATCTCCGCCAGAACGTCGTCGCGGACAACAACAAGATGGTTGATCGGATAAAGGCCGCGTGACCGGAACGCCTGCAACGCCGCCTGGTCGGGATCGTCGACAAGCGGCGCCGTCGTCCGGCCGTCGGCCGGCAGGCCGATCACTGCCGACAGACCACCACGTGCAACCTGTTCCTCGAGGCTGCCTTCGTCCGCCAGATCCTCGACATTCTCCGGCGGGCGGTACTCGGCCACGTGCTCGTCGCCGGACCGCACCCACGTCACTGTCTTCAGGTCGACTCCATACTCGTCGGCAAGGATGGAGCGTGCCCACACGCCCGTCGTCACCGTGTAGCCGCGATTGACCCCGGCACGCCGTCCCTCCAGGTCCTTCGGCTGCCTGATATCGGCGGCAAGGCTGCGGGCCATCGACTTGTGATGAAAATCGCGCACCAGGAACACCGGCAGGCCTGTCAGTGTCGCGCCGTGCGCCCTGGCGCAGATATAGGTCGTCAATGCCATCTCGCTGACATCGTAGGCACCCTCGCGGACCATCAGGCGAAACGCCTTGACCAGCGGATCGACCTCCTCGAATTCAAAGGCGAAATCCTTTGCCGTCACCTCGCCCGCCTTCAGGGCGCGGTTGTTGCCCTGCGTTCGGGTGACCGCCTTCAGCGTCTTCTTTGTCATTGATCGTTCCTCAGGGCGTCAGCAGCAATCCGGATCGCCGTCATCGATCAGGCCGGGCATCAGCCAGTGTTCCGGAAGGTCGGCCTCGACCACCTCACTGGCCGGTTTGAAGATGCGGAAGCGGTAGCGTGTGGTCCTGTCCGTCCAGAAGCGCACCGTCGTGTCCTTTTCCGGAAATCCGGGAATACCCGATGCGTCGACGGAGACGACGACGATATGTTCGTCTGCCAATGAGAAACGCGACCGGGTCCATCGCTCGATCCGGTCAAGATGCAGGAAATCTCCGGGCTGTCCGCCGAGAGGCTGGAACATCGATCCTCGTCCGCGACTGGGTCGCTGAATGCGCACCGTTCCGTTATGTGGAACTTTGTTCTTGAATGCAGTCTGCCGGTTTGATAACCGGAGGTCAATGTCGAAGTAAAGGGGAGTGAAGTGCCGGAGAAAGTTCTCGCAGCCGTGCGCACCGGCCCCGAAACGACCGAGTTTCGGGAATACGACATGCCCGAAGTTCCCGACGACTGCGCGCTCTTGAAGATCGAGGTTGCAGGCATCTGCGGCACCGACGTCAAGTTCTACTCCAAGCCGCCGATCGACGATCCCGTGATCATGGGTCACGAGAATATCGGCACAATCGCCAGGGCCGGCAGGACGTTCCAGAAGCGCCGCGGGCTGAAGGAAGGCGACCTGGTCTTCGCCGAGCACTATGTCGGCTGCATGAACTGCGAGCACTGCCATCGTGGCGACTATCGGCTTTGCATGGCCACCGACTGGCGGAAGAACCCGGAGGGCATCCGCTTCGGATACACCTCCGCGAAGCGCACGCCGCATCTGTGGGGCGGCTTCGCCCACTACATGTTCCTGCCGTGGAATTCGATTCTCCACCGGGTGCCCGTCGGCCTTTCGGCGGAGCTCGCCGGTGTCGTGACGCCGATGGCGAACGGCATTCAGTGGGCGCTGTTCGATTGCGGCGTCGGTTATGACAGCCGGGTTCTCGTGCAGGGACCCGGACAGCAGGGACTGAGCCAGGTCGTGGCTTGCAGGCAGGCCGGCGCCCCGCTGATCATCGTGACCGGAACGGCGAAGGACAGGAAACGGCTGGAGGTCGCCAAGAAGCTCGGCGCCGATCATGTGATCGACGTCGACGCGGAGGACCCGCTCGAGCGGATCAACGAAATTACCGGCGGAGAGGGCGTCGACGTGTCGCTCGACTGCACCGCCGGCGCGGGCACGATCCCCGTTCTCCTGGGTGTGGAGGCGCTCAAGCGCAAGGGCGGCACGCTGTTGATCCAGGGCGATGTCAGCGAGTTCCCGAACTTTCCGCTCGGCAAGATCGCCAACAAGTACATCACGATCAAGGCGGCTCGGGGCCACAATTACGAGTCCTGCGAACTGGCGCTGAAGCAGCTGAACTCCGACCGCTTCCCGCTCGATCTCATCACCACGCACCGGTTCCCGCTCGAGAAGACGCACGACGCGATCAAGGCGGTCGGCGGCAGCGGCGAGGTAATCCACGTCTCGCTGATGCCGTGGATGTAGTGGCATGACGGCGGATCGCCGGATACCGGTAACTGTCGTCACCGGCTATCTCGGCGCCGGCAAGACCAGTCTGATCAACCATCTGCTGAGCCATGTTTCCGACAGGCGCCTTGCCGTCATCGTCAATGAGTTCGGCGATATCGGATTGGACGGCGAACTGATCGCAAGTGGCGCGGAGGAAATAATCGAGCTGTCCAACGGCTGTGTCTGCTGTGCCGTGCGGGGCGACCTGATCCGCACCCTCCGGACATTGTTGAGGGGCGGCGACCGGTTCGACGGCCTTCTCGTCGAGACAAGCGGCGTCGCCAATCCTTCGCCCGTGATACAGACATTCTATGCCGACCAGAGCCTCGCCGCCCGCTGCCGCCTCGACGCTGTCGCCACGGTAGTCGACGCCATCCATTTCGATTCCGGCAGAGCGATCGAACCGGACAAGGCGGACCAGGTTGCGTTCGCGAGTGTCATATTCCTCAACAAGGCCTCGGAATCGGCCGGCGTCGACGCGGTCGAAGCGCGGATCCGTGCATTGAACCCATATGTGCCCGTCCACCGGATCGATCGCGGGCGGGCCGAAGTCGCTTCGATTATTGATACCGGCGGGTTCGATCTGGCTCGGATTGCCGACACCTTCCCGCCGGATGACCACCCCCATTCAGACCACCATCTCGCCGCGGCCGGCCTCGGCTCGGTGGCCCTGTCGACAGATGAGCCGCTCGATGCCGAGCGGCTCGAAGCCTGGCTGCGCGAACTGTTGCGCGTGCGCGGCAATGACATCCTGCGCACCAAGGGCATCGTCTGG
>DATHRP010000074.1:0-2007 GCA_035465195.1 Afifellaceae bacterium
CACTGCAACCCGGCCGACCGACAGAAAGACCGGTCGGGGCAAACCAAGGTCAGCATCCCCGCGTGGGGTGAAAAGCTCGGCATCGACGCCACGCGACCAGCGCATCAGATTATCGAAGCCCCGGGCGCGAAGATCGTTGTCCAGCGATTCCGTCGCGACCATGCATCCCAGACCGCCGTTGTGGAATCGCCGCATGAAGCCGTAGAGCCAGTCGAGCGGAACCGGCGCCCGCGCCGTTACATATTCCGGGAATTTTGTATGGTAGCTCGTCGTATAGCCCCGGCCGGTCTTCAGGCAGTGGCGGCGCGCCATCAGCCCGAGCGGACCTTCGGTGGCGATATGGACATAATCCGGTTCGGCCGCCTCGATCATCCGGCCGATCCGGCCCGGCATGGTCAGGGAAAGGCGGATCTCCGGATAGGTCGGGCACGGCAATGTGTGAAAGCCCGAGGGGGCGATAACCGTGACCCCGTCGCCCCACGAACCGAGGATGGTCACCATGCGCTGAAGCGAGCGCACAACGCCGTTGATCTGCGGCGGCCAGGCGTCGGTGACCAGGACCAGCCGCATCGGATCGGCGCTCAAGCCGCAGCCCGCCGTGTCGCAAAGTCGTCCGATGGAACGGTTCGCCCGGCTCGCTCGTCGGCCCAGCGGATCAGCTGGAACTTGCCGTCATGATTTTCCGCGAGCGCGGTGCAGCTTTCCACCCAGTCTCCGCAGTTCATGTAGGCGACAGCCTCGATCTCGCGGACGACGGCATGATGGATATGGCCGCAGATCACGCCGTTGGCACCCTGCCGTTCCGCTTCGGCCGCAAGCGCTGCCTCGAAAGCACCAATGAAGTTGACGGCGTTCTTGACCTGCAGCTTTGCCCAGGCGGACAACGACCAGTAAGGAAAACCAAGCTTGCGGCGAATCAGGTTGAAGTAGGTGTTCAATCCCAGCGCGGCGCCGTACGCCCAATCACCGAAGAAAGCGAGCCACCGGGCGTGACGAACGACCACGTCGAACTGATCGCCGTGGATGACAAGCATCCGCCTGTCGTCGGCGGTCGTATGAATTGCGTTGTCGCGGACATCGATGCCGCCGAAATGGGTGCCGAAGTAATTTCGCAGGAACTCGTCGTGATTGCCGGGTACATAGACGATCTGTGCACCCTTGCGCGCTTTTCGCAAAAGCTTCTGGACAACGTCGTTGTGCTCCTGCGGCCAGTACCAGTTCCGCTTGAGCCGCCAGCCGTCGACGACGTCGCCGACAAGGTAGATCGTCTCGGCATCGTGGGCTTTCAGAAAATCGAGCAGCATGTTGGCCTGGCACCCTCGGGTACCGAGATGAATGTCGGAGAGGAACAGGGCCCTGAAATGCCGGACCGGGCAATTTGCTGTCATGGCAATCGGTTTCCATAACCGGCTGTTTCCGGTTAAAGACCTGATTCTCATATCAGTTTTGTGACGCTCGAATTTCTTGGTTAACGGCCGCACGGTGATGGACGCGCCGGCAACATGGGCTAGACTGAGCGCAAAGGGAGAACACCTCATGGATCTTGGCATTTCCGGAAAGAAAGCGATCGTTTGCGCATCGAGCCGCGGATTGGGACGCGGCTGCGCGGAAGCGCTGGCGGACGCCGGCTGCGAACTCGTCATCAACGGGCGCAATCGGGACGCGCTCGAGGCGACCGCGGAAGAAATCCGCAACCGGACGGGTGTCCCGGTTGTCGCTGTCGCAGCCGACGTCTCGACCGCCGACGGTCAGCGATCGCTGATCGACGCCTGCCCCGACGCGGATATCCTAGTCAACAACAATGGCGGGCCGCCGCTGAAGGACTTTACCGAGCTTGACCGCGCAGCGATGGTGGAAGGCGTCGTGCAGAACATGATCACGCCGATCGAATTGATCCAGGCCGTGGTCGGCGGCATGCGTACCCGCGGGTTCGGCCGAATCGTCAACATCACCTCTCTCAGCGTGCTGATGCAGATCTCCGGTCTCGACCTGTCTTCCGGCGCCCGA
>DATHRP010000075.1:0-2834 GCA_035465195.1 Afifellaceae bacterium
CGCCGTGGCCAGGAAGGCTGTGAGCAGCGTTCCGGTCGCACCGCCGACACCGTGAACGGCAAGCACGTCGAGCGAATCGTCGATCTTCAGCCGCCGTTTCACCATGGTGACGGCAAAATAGCAGATGAACCCGCCTGCAAGGCCGAGAATGACGCCGCCGAAAGGCCCGACATAGCCCGAGGCCGGCGTTACGGTGGCAAGGCCCGCGATCGTGCCGGTGACGATGCCGACCACGCTCGGCTTGTTGAACCGCACCCATTCGATGCCGAGCCAGACCAGCGAGGCGGTCGCAGCGGAAAGATGCGTCACCAGCATGGCCATGCCGGCGTCGGCTCCCGACGACAGGGCGCTGCCGGCATTGAAGCCGAACCAGCCGACCCACAGCATCGAGGCGCCGACCATCACCATCCACGGCGCGTGCGGCGGATGGACGTTTTCGGGAAAACCGTGCCGCGCGCCGAGCATCCAGGCGATCACCGCCGCCGAGACACCGGCTGTCACGTGCACGACAATGCCGCCGGCGAAATCCATAACGCCGAGATCGGCGAGCCAGCCGCCGCCCCACACCCAGTGAGCCACCGGCGCGTAGACGACGATCAGCCAGAGGCCGCAGATCAGCAGCACCGCGCCGAAGCGGATCCGCTCGACGAACGCACCGACCATCAGCGCCGGAGTGATGATGGCGAACGTCATCTGGAACATGATGAAGACCGTTTCCGGCAGCGTGCCCGACAGCGAATCGCGCGCCACCCCGGACAGGAACATCTTGCCGAGCCCGCCGGTAAACGTGCCCTCGCCGCCGAAGGCGATGGAATAGGCGATGATGAACCATAACAGCGATGCGCCGCAGGCGATCGCCATGCAGTGCATCAGGACGGACAGGATGTTCTTGGCCTGAACGAGGCCCGCGTAGAACAGCGCAAGCCCGGGCAGTGTCATGAACAGGACGAGTGCCGTGGACGTCAGAATCCAGGCTGTATCGGCAGCATTCATACCTTGGTCCCCCCTCCGATGCCGCAAGATCGGCATCGCTGAATTTCCGGCCGCAGCCTGCCCTTCGGGCAGACCGTTGCTTCGGGATCGTCGTCCCGTGCCTATCTTTTATGCGGTATGCCGCAAAACAATGCAAAAGTCGCCACCTTTTAGCCCCTGGTGGACCGCATGTGGATATTGATTCACGTCAACCGGACATGGCATTGCGCTTATAGTATGGATTGAGACAGACAACCGGGAATCATGATGCGCGTTCAATTGCCTGTAGCCGCAGCTCTTGCGGCGGCCCTCGCTCTGCCTGTCAACTCCGTGACCGCCGTCGCGGCCGGACGTCCCGAGGAAGGCCGCACCATTGCCGAACGCTGGTGCTCGTCCTGCCACCAGGTCGGCGATCAGCCGGCGACGGTAACCACGGAAGCGCCTCCCTTTGCCTCGATCGCCATGAAATATCCGGGCGAGGAGGGGCAGGAAGCGCTGCGGGCCTTCCTTGCCGACCCGCATCCGCGCATGCCGGACATGAGCCTGACCCGGCAGGAGATCCGCGACCTGGTCGCCTATATCGACAGTCTTTGACCTCCACGGGAACACTCAATGGAAGTTCCGCCCCTTGGGCAGCACCTTGCCGCGCTGCCTCGCCAGGCGTCTGAGATCTTCCGTCAATTCCGGCGCCTCCTTCAGTAACCGCGTCAGCCGCGAATTGGGCGGCCGCCGGGTGCGGATATCGTCGTCGATCGGCCGCCGCACCTCGTCGGCGCGGGCCAGCGCCCCGTCGATTCGTGCGCCGGCCCCCACGGCATCCTCCGACAGGCAGGCGAGCAGCGGCGTCAGGTCCTCCAGATGGTCGGCGACGATGTGGATGACGCCCTCTTCCGACTGCAATCGCCCGCTGACCAGCAGGAAGCGCGCGCCGATGATGACCGGCCGGTAGCGGGCGAAGACCTTCGGCCAGACAATGACGTTCGCGACCCCGGTCTCGTCTTCCAGAGTGGCGAAGATGACGCCCTTGGCCGAACCCGGTCGCTGCCGCACCAGCACCAGACCGGCGACGCTGAGCCGACGGCCGCCGGGCAGGTCCGGCAACCGGCCGGCCGGCACGATGCCGTCGGCGTCGAGCCGGTCGCGCAGCAGGCCGACCGGATGCGCCTTCAGCGACAGCGACAAGGCGCGGTAATCCTGGATCACGTGTTCGCCGACCTGCATGTCGGGCAGCGCCACTTCCGGCTCCGCGCCGCCGGCATCGTCGCGTCCCTCGAACAGGGGCAGCCGTTCCATGCTCGTGGTGTCGGAAAGGCCGCGCACCTGCCACAGCGCCTCGCGTCGGTCGAGGCCGAGCGAGCGGAAGGCGTCGGCATCGGCAAGCCGCTCGATGACAGCGCGGGTCAGGCCGGTGCGCAGCCAAAGCTCCCGCACGCTTGTGTAGCCGGCGCCACGGCAGGCGATCAGCCGCTCCACGTCGGGCTCGCGCAGCCCCTTGACCTGCCGCAGCCCGAGCCGCACGGCGAAGCGTGAGCGGATCGAACGAAGCTGCTCGCCGTAGCGCGGATGGATCCGGTTCTCCACGCCCTCGCCGCCCGGCTCCAGCGTCGCATCCCAGCCGGAGCGGTTGATATCGGCCGGCCGAACCTTCACGCCATGCTCGCGGGCGTCGCGGACGATCTGCGCCGGCGCGTAGAATCCCATCGGCTGGGCGTTGAGGAGCGCCGCGCAATAGACGTCCGGGTAATGGCACTTCACCCAGCATGAGGAATAGACCAGGAGCGCGAAGCTCGCCGCGTGGCTTTCCGGAAAGCCGTATTCGCCGAAGCCCTCGATCTGCCGGAAGCAGCGCTCGGCGAAGTCCG
>DATHRP010000076.1:0-2607 GCA_035465195.1 Afifellaceae bacterium
CGTCGATCTCTATTACATCCATCGCCGCGAGAAGGAGCGGCCGATCGAGGACGTCATGGAGACGCTGGTCCGCTTCAAGGAGGAGGGCAAGATCGGCGGCATCGGCTTCTCCGAGATCGCCCCATCGTCCCTGCGCCGGGCCCATGCCGTCCACCCGGTCATGGCAGTGCAGAGCGAATATTCGCTCTGGGTCCGGAGTCCCGAGCTCGGCATGATCCAGGCCTGCCGCGAGCTCGGCGGCGCCGTCGTGCACTGCTCGCCGCTCGGTCGCGGCATGTTCTGCGCAACGCCGGTCGATCGCGCCAATTTCGCCGACGGCGACTTCCGCGCCAACAATCCGCGCTTCATGGAGCCGAATCTTTCCGCAAACCTGAAAGCGGTGGAACCGTTCCGCGAATTCGCCGCCGCGCGCGGCACCACGCCACCGGCGCTCGCCATCGCCTGGGTGCTGGCGCAGGGCGATCACCTGATCCCGATCCCCGGCACGCGGACGGCGGAGCATCTCAGCGACGACGCGGCCGGAGCCAGCCTCGATCTCAGCGCCGAAGACCTCGCCGAGATCGAGCGCATCCTGCCCGTCGGTTTCGCCCACGGCGACCGCTATTCCGATGCCCAGTGGGTCGGGCCGGAGCGCTATTGTTGATGGCACGAGTGTGGTGGGCGGTTAGTGCCGCCATCGCGTTCCACTCGCCACCGATACCAACGGGCGAATTCACACCACCTCCTTCAACCCCCGCTTCTCCAGCAGCGCATCGATCTCGGGCTTGCGTCCCCTAAAGGCGGCATAGGCTTCCGCCTCGTCGATCCGGCCGCCGGCGGAATAGATGTGGGTGGCGAGCTTCTTAGCCGTTTCCGGATCGAATATGTCGCCCGTCTCCTCGAACGCAGCGAAGGCGTCAGCGTCCATCACCTCCGACCAGAGATAGGAATAGTAGCCGGCCGAATAGCCGTCGCCGGAGAAGACATGGGCGAAATGCGGCACGCGGTGGCGCATGGTGATTGCTTCCGGCATGGCGATCCTATCGAGCACGTCGGCCTCGAATGCCGTGACGTCCAGCCCCTCTGCATTGGTCAGGAGATGCATTTCCAGATCGACCAGCGCCGAGGCGACATATTCCACCGTGGCGAAACCCTGGTTGAAGTTGCGCGCCGCGATCAGCCTGTCGAGCAGCGCTTCCGGTATCGGCTCGCCGGTCTTGTAATGCACCGCGTACTTGCCGAGCACCTGCCGTTCCTCCAGCCAGTGCTCGTAGAGCTGCGACGGCAGTTCGACGAAATCGCGCGCCACCGAGGTGCCGGCGATCTTCGGATAGGTGACGTCCGACATCAGCCCGTGCAGCGCGTGGCCGAATTCGTGGAACAGGGTGCGGGCGTCGTCGAAGGTGAGCAGGTTGGCCTCGCCCTCCGCGCCCTTGGCGAAGTTCATGACATTGACGATGATCGGCCGCACCTCGCCGCCGAGCTTGCGCTGCGAGCGGAAGGCGCTTGCCCAGGCGCCGCTGCGCTTCGACGAACGCGCGAAATAGTCGCCGAGGAAAATGCCGACATGCCGTCCCTGCGCGTCGGTCACCTCGAACGGCCTGACCTCCGGATGATAGAGCGGCACATCGTCGAGCGGCCTGAAGTTCAGTCCGAACAGCCGGTGCGCGGTGTCGAACGCCGCCTCGATGATGCGGTCCAGTTGGAAGTAGGGTTTGATCTCCGCCTCGTCGAGATCGTGCTCGGCCTTGCGCACCTTCTCTGCGTAGTAGCGCCAGTCCCAAGCCGCGATCTCGAAGTTCTCTCCCTTCGACTGCGCCATTTCCTGGAGCTTCTGACGCTCCGTCTCGGCGCGCTGCCGCGCCGGCGCCCATACCCGCATCAGCAGATCCCGAACGGCGTCCGGCGTCTTCGCCATCTCGTCGTCCACCTTGTAGGCGGCGAAATTGTCGTAGCCGAGCAGCTTCGCCCGCTCCGCCCGAAGCGCCACGGTCTCCGCGACGATCTCGCGGTTATCTGTCTCACCGCCGTTCTCGCCGCGGCTGATCCATGCCTTGAAGGCCTGTTCACGCAGATCGCGCCGCTCGGAAAATTGCAGGAATGGCTCGATCAGCGAGCGCGACAGGGTGATGACGTGCCTGCCTTCCTCGCCACGCTCCCTTGCCGCCGCCGCCGACGCGGCGACGAGGAAATCCGGCAGACCGGCAAGGTCATCTTCGCCATCCAGCACAAGTTCGTAGGCCTTCTCGTCGGCCAGGATGTTCTGGCCGAACCGGGTGCCGAGCACGGCGAGCCGTTGGGTGATCTCGTCCATGCGCTCTCGCGCCTGTCCGTCGAGCAGCGCGCCGGCGCGCACGAACATCGTGTGATACCGCTCAAGCACCCGCGCCTGCTCCGCGTCGAGCCGGAGCTCCGCGCGGAGTTCGTAAAGAACGGCGACGCGGGCGAACAGGTTCCTGTTGAACAGCACCTCGTTATTGTGCTTCGCCAGCACCGGCGCCATCTCCCGCTGGATCGTCTGCATCTCGTCGTTGGTGTGGGAGCCGCACAGGTTGAAGAACACCGCGGCGACCCGGCGCAGCCGACGGCCGGTCTGTTCCATGGCGCCGATGGTATTGTCGAAATCCG
>DATHRP010000077.1:0-6132 GCA_035465195.1 Afifellaceae bacterium
GGAACGCCTTCGCTCGCATAACGCATCGCGGCGTCGTAGATCGTCATCTTCTTCTGGTCGGGATAGTGGATGGTGTAACCGCCCTCGACCCCCGGCACCATCTGGTTCTTGATGCGGATGTTTCCGAACGTTCCGCGCATCATCACCTGATGATTGCCGCGGCGCGTGCCGAACTGGTTGAAGTCCTGCGGACGCACCTGATGGTCGCGCAGATATTCACCGGCCGGGCTCTCTTCCTTGATCGAGCCCGCGGGCGAAATATGGTCGGTGGTGATGGAATCGAGGAACAGTCCGAGGACACGGGCGTTCTCGATATCCTGCACCGGTTCGGGCTGCATCGTCATGCCCTCGAAGTAGGGCGGGTTCTGCACGTAGGTTGAGCCCGCCGGCCAGGCATAGTTCATCCCGCCCTCGACCTCGATGGTCTGCCAGCGTTCATCGCCCTTGAAGACGTCGCCGTAGCGCTTGCGGAACATTTCCTCGTTGACGACGGTGCGGACGATGTCGGCGATCTCCGCCGAGCTAGGCCAGATGTCCTTGAGGTAGACCGGGTTGCCGTCGGTGTCGTTGCCGATCGGATCGTGGGCGATATCGACGTTCAGCGAGCCGGCCAGCGCATAGGCGACGACCAGCGGCGGCGAGGCAAGGTAGTTGGCGCGGACGTCAGGATTGACGCGGCCCTCGAAGTTGCGGTTGCCGGAAAGTACGGAGCAGGCGACCACGTCGTTCTCGTTCACCGCCTGCGATATGGCGTCGGGCAGCGGCCCGGAATTGCCGATGCAGGTGGTGCAGCCATAACCGACGAGATCGAATCCGAGCGCGTCGAGATCGTCCTGCAGGCCGGATTTCTCAAGGTAGTCGGTGACAACCTGCGAGCCGGGCGCGAGCGACGTCTTCACCCACGGCTTGACCTGCAGTCCCTTTGCCCTGGCATTGCGGGCAAGCAGCCCGGCGCCGACCAGGACGCTGGGGTTCGACGTGTTGGTGCAGGACGTGATCGCGGCGATCACCACATGGCCGTCGCTAATCTTATAGTCGGCGCCCTCGACGGGCACGTCCTTGACGACCTTCGTGTCGCCGCCGCGGACTTCCGGCAACGCCTTGGCAAAGGCGGCCGCGGCGCTGTCGAGCGGCACCCGGTCCTGCGGCCGCTTCGGTCCGGCGAGCGAGGGCACGACATCGCCGAGGTCGAGCTCCAGCGTGTCGGTGAAGGCCGGATCCGGCGTGTCGTCGGAGCGCCACATGCCCTGTGCCTTGGCGTAAGCTTCCACCAGCGCCACCCGCTCCGGCTCGCGGCCGGTCGACGTCAGGTAGGCGATGGTGTCCTTGTCGATCGGGAAGAAGCCGCATGTCGCGCCATATTCCGGCGCCATGTTGCCGATGGTCGCCTGGTCTTCAAGCGACAGGTTCGACAGGCCAGGCCCGAAGAATTCGACGAACTTGCCGACGACGCCGCGGGCGCGCAGCATCTGCACGACGGTGAGCACAAGGTCCGTGGCCGTCGTGCCCTCCGGCAGCTTGCCGCTCAGCTTGAAGCCGACGACCTCCGGGATCAGCATCGAGATCGGCTGGCCCAGCATTGCGGCCTCGGCCTCGATGCCGCCGACGCCCCAGCCGAGAACCGAAAGGCCGTTCACCATCGTGGTGTGCGAATCGGTACCGACCAGCGTGTCGGGATAGGCGTAGGTGACCGTGGCTCCGTCCTCGCGGTCCTCGCGGGTCCACACGGTCTGCGAGAGATATTCCAGGTTGACCTGGTGGCAGATGCCGGTGCCCGGCGGCACGACTCGGAAATTGTTGAACGCTTCCTGGCCCCAGCGCAGGAAGGTGTAACGCTCGCCGTTGCGCTCGTATTCGCGCTCCACGTTCTTGGCGAAGGAATCCGGGCCACCGAAGAAATCGACCATGACGGAATGGTCGATGACGAGGTCGACCGGAACCTGCGGGTTGATCACGCGCGGGTCGCCGCCGAGCTCGGTGGTGGCGTCGCGCATGGCTGCAAGGTCGACGACTGCGGGCACGCCGGTGAAATCCTGCATCAGCACGCGGGCCGGGCGGAAGGCGATCTCGCGGTCGGAGCGCTGCTCCTTCATCCAGTCGGCGACGGCGCGGATGTCGTCCGCGGTGACAATGCGGCCGTCCTCGAAGCGCAGCAGGTTTTCAAGCAGCACCTTCAGCGAAAACGGCAGGCCGCTGATCCCCTCCAGCCCGTTCTTTTCCGCGTCGGGCAGCGAAAAATAGGTGTAGGTCTTGCCGGCAACGTCTATCGTCTTGCGGGCATTGAATGAATCGAGTGATTTGGGCATGTGTTGGCTCCTTGCAATTCTGGCACGATCCGCGGCCGCTGTTCGGGGCCTTGACCCGTGAACAGGCGAAATCGGATCGATGACCGGTCTTGAAAACCGACGAGGAGGAGCGCCTGCCGCCGCCGGGTTGCGCCCGATATAATGGATTTTGTAATGCGACACCAGATGGCTGAGCACGAGACTGTCAATCTTTGGTCAATCCGGTGAACAGATTTCCCCGTATTCGGGTCGAGGCTGACGCGCTTTCGTGCACGCGGGGCGGCCGTGCGATCTTCCGCGACATCAGTTTCAGTATCGGCGCCGGGCGGATGCTCGCCGTCACCGGGCCGAACGGCGCAGGCAAGTCGAGCCTGCTCAGGATCATGGCCGGCCTGCTGGAGCCGGCCGGCGGCCGCCTGGAGTTCCGGGCCGAAAGCGGCAGCGCGGAAGAGGCGGAATCGCCGGTCCATTATTTAGGACATCTCGACGGGCTGAAGCCGGCCATGAGCCTCCGCGAGAATCTGCGCTACTGGTGCCGGATCTACGACCGGCCGGCAGGGCAAGACGACCTGGAGGCGGCGACCGGCCGTCTCGGCATCGGCCACGCGCTCGACCTGCCGGTCGGCGTCTTTTCCGCCGGTCAGCGCCGTCGCGCCGGACTTGCCCGCATCATGCTGGCGCCGCGGCCGGTCTGGCTGCTGGACGAGCCCACCTCGGCGCTGGACAGGGACGGCGAGGCGACCCTCGGCAAACTGATGGACGAACACCTGCAATCCGGCGGCGTCATCGTCGCGGCAACCCATCTCGACCTGCCGGTCAGGGCCGACCTGACGCTCGACATGGCGGTGCCGGCATGAGCCTGCTTGCCGCCATCATCGCCCAGACTGTCCGGCTCGGCATCAGGGCCGGCGGCGGCGCCCTGGTCGGGCTGATCTTCTTCCTCGCAGTCGTCGCCGTCGTCCCTTTCGGCGTCGGGCCTGACCTCAACCTGCTGTCGCGGATCGGCCCGGCGATCCTGTGGATCGGCGTGTTGCTGGCCTCGCTGCTCGGCCTGGAACGGCTTTTTTCCGCCGACCGCGAGGACGGCTCGCTTGATCTCTATATCGCCTCGGGCGAACCGATTGTTCTCCTGGTGCTCGGGCGCGCGGTCGGCCACTGGCTGGCGACCGGCCTGCCGATCGTCGTCGCCGCGCCTGTGCTCGGCCTGATGCTCAATCTCTCGCCGGTGGCGCTCGGCGCTGTGACATTGACCTTGTTCGCCGGTTCGCCGGCGCTGACCTTCATCGGCGCGGTGGGTGCGGCGCTGACAGCCGGGCTGCAGCGCGGCGGCATGCTGATCGCCGTTCTCGTGCTTCCGCTCAGCGTCCCGGTGCTGATCTTCGGCGTGATGGCGACAAATGGCGCGGTTTACGACCCGGACCCGTTTACGGCACCCTTCCTCATCCTTTGCGCCTTCAGCCTGGGATCGGCGGTGCTGGCGCCGCTGGCTGGGGCTCTGGCGCTCAGGGTTGCGATGGAATAGCGGCCGTTCACGTATATCCAATGAAGTGCTTGTGAAGGACGGCCACTTGCGGCAAAAGCCGGCCAGACCTAAGAAGAACGCCATGTCCGTCGTAAACCAACTGGCCAATCCGACCCGCTTCCTGTCCTTGTCCGCGCGCATATTGCCGTGGCTGGCCGCTGCCAGCGCCGCCGTGCTTGCCATCGGACTCTGGCTGGCGCTGTTCGTTGCGCCGCCGGATTACCAGCAGGGCGACAGCGTGCGGATCATGTTCGTGCACGTGCCTGCGGCATGGCTCGCCATGTTCTGCTACACGCTGATGGCACTGTCCTCGATCGGCAGCCTGGTCTGGCGCCATCCGCTGGCCGACGTGTCGGCCAAGGCGGCGGCGCCGATCGGTGCGGCCTTCACGTTCCTGGCGCTGTTCACAGGCTCGGTGTGGGGCAAGCCGATGTGGGGGACGTGGTGGGTCTGGGACGCGCGCCTGACATCGGTGCTGGTGCTGTTCATCATGTATCTCGGGCTGATCGCGCTGTGGCGGGCGTTCGACGATCCGGGCCGGGCCGGGCGCGTCGCGGCGGTGCTGACGCTCGTCGGCTTCGTCAACATCCCGATCATCAAGTTCTCGGTCGACTGGTGGAACACGCTGCACCAGCCGGCCAGCGTGATGCGGCTTGGCGGGCCGACCGTCCATCCGAGCATGTTGTGGCCGCTGCTGATCATGGCGGTCGGATTCACGCTGCTGTTCCTGACGCTGCACCTAGCGGCGATGCGGACCGAGATCTTCCGCCGCCGGGTCCGCGCCGCGCAGATGCGCGCCGCCGTGCAGCCGGCTGCAAGCGTCGGCCGCGCCGTCGCGGCGCACGGGTGAGCGTGCAATGACACATGCCGGCTTCATCCTGGCGGCCTATCTCGTGTCGGCGCTTGTCGTCGGCGGGCTCGTCGCGTGGATCGTGCTCGACGGTCGGGCGCAGAAACGCAAGCTGGCCGAACTGGAGGCCGAGGGCATCGGCCGGCGCGGCCGTGGGGAGGGCGGTACGTGAGCGCTTCTTCCCCCAATAGCGCAAAGGGTGGCGGCGAGGTTGTCGAGGCCGGCGGACGACGCAGGCGGCTTGCGGCAATAGTCCCGCTGCTGGCCTTCATCGCGCTCGCCGGCCTGTTCGCCTACCGGCTCTACTATGTCGGCGAGAACCCGGGCAGCGTATCGCGGATCCCCTCGGCGCTGATCAACAAGCCGGTGCCGGACTTCAGCCTGCCGCCGCTCGAAGGCATTGGCGGCGACGGACTGAACAGCGAAATCCTGGGCAGGGGGTTGCATGTCGTCAATGTCTGGGCGTCGTGGTGCCAGCCCTGCCGGGCGGAACATCCGGTTCTGATGCAGCTTGCCAAGGACGAAAGGTTCGACCTCGCCGGCCTGAACTACAAGGACATCCCGGAAAACGCCCGGCGGTTCCTCGGCAATCTCGGCAATCCCTACCGGCGGATCGGCGCCGACACGGAAGGCCGCGCCAGCATCGACTGGGGGGTCTACGGCGTTCCGGAGACCTTCATCGTCAAGGACGGGACCATCGTCTACAAGTTCATCGGTCCGCTGTCGCCGGAAACGGTGCAGTCGGATTTCCTGCCCGCCATCGAAAAGGCGCTGTCAGGAAAATCAGGGTAAACAGGCACGCAGCAAGAGCCCGGCCGGCGTTTACCCTGACCCGGACTGCAGCCTGCGCCGCGCCGCCCAAATTGCCGGGAAAACCACTCGAACACCGCTCTCGCTCTATTTGCCGGGCGGCCCGACCTGTCCCGATTCGGCACAGGTCCTCGCGTTCGTTCATATTTCGTTAGGGCAATCCATTCACCGTAATCCGGCTTCCTTATTGAACGGTGAAAGGTTTCATTCATGCTATGCGCGCGGATTTTGGAGGCTAAAAGAAAATGACAGGATCTCTTCGCAAGGCCAAGTCATTCGGCAAATGTGACAAGGACGCGGCCTGGTCGCGCGTGATGCGCGCGCAGTGCATTCTCAAACCATCGGCAGCGCGGATCGGCGCCGCCATGTCTTTCCTTGCCGTCTCCGGCTTTCTGTTTGCGCTCGACGCCAGGACGCTGGCCTTCGGCGAAGGGTCCTATATGGGCCTGTGGACATTGCCGCGCAGCATCGAGGCCACGCTGACCGCAATACCGCCGCTTATCGGCGCCTCGCTGATGGTCATCCTGATGTTGATCTGTTTCCAGACCATCGTGCGACTGGTGTTCATGTTCCACACCGACGAGCCGTTCCTGATGGCCGACTATCACGGCCTGGTGGTTCGCACCACGAACGGGCCGGCCGGGTTCTCCTGGGGCGACATCGAG
>DATHRP010000078.1:0-4244 GCA_035465195.1 Afifellaceae bacterium
CGCATTATCGACGCGGTTTCGCTGAAACCGATCGAGACGGGACAGGGCCCGCTGGTGCCGATGGTCTCTGTCGGCGCGGTGATCGTTCCGACCCATGCGGCCACCGTACGGGCCGCCGTCGATACGGCGAACGGCGCACTCGACTATGCCCGTCGCAACGGGCCCGGGCATTTCGCCGTCCATTCCCCGGATTACGGCACCGTCGCGACCCGCATGACCGACATGCGGATCGCCGATGACCTGATCTTCGCCATCAACGAGCGGCGCCTGGCGATCGCGCGCCAGCCGGTGCTGACCGCCGACAGCGGAAAAATCGCATTCTACGAATGCCTTGTGCGGCTGGAGCGGGAGGACGGTTCGCTTCTGGCGCTGGGCGACGCCATCCGCGTCGCCGAGATGCTTGGCCTTGTCAGGATGATCGATTTCCGCGTCATGGAGCTCGTTATCAAGGCGCTCAAGGACGATCCCGACATCGTGCTGTCGTTCAACGTCTCGGTCGAGACCGCGGCGGACGAGGAATGGCTGATCGCGTTCGAGGCCGCACTGGCGCAGAATCCGGGATTTGCCGAGCGGCTGATCGTGGAGATGACGGAGACGGCACTGATCCGCAACATCGAAAAGATCCGGTCGTTCGTCGTCAGGCTGCGTCAACTCGGTTGTCGCGTGGCGATCGACGATTTCGGCGCGGGCTATACTTCATTCCGGAACCTGAAGCTGCTGCAGGTCGACATGGTGAAGATCGACGGGTCCTTCATCCGCAATCTCACGAATTCGACGGAAGACGAGGTTTTCGTGCGTACTCTGCTGGAACTCGCCCGCAACTTCAATCTCGACAGCGTCGCCGAGATGGTCGAGGACGAGGGCACGGCCGCGCAGTTGCGGAAACTCGGCGTCACCTACCTGCAGGGTTTCCACCTCGGCATGCCGGTCAAGAGCCCGGGCAGTGAATCCGTGCCGCCACTGATCCGCGAGGCAGACGCTTTCCAGCGGGACGCCGGCTAGACTTTCAGTCCTTCTTGGCGATCGAGTCGATCGTCTTCTGCATGTCGCGCAGCTGGCGGCGCAGCGCGTCCAGTTCGGATTCCTTGTCACCCGGCGTGCCGTTGTCGGAGCCGGCATCCTTCTCGGCCACCGCGGTCTGGAACGGCATCCACATGCGCATGGCTTCCTGAAACATTTCGACGTTGCGCCTGGCGGTCTCTTCCATCAGGTCGAATGCTCCGTTGCCCTGCATCGCCTTGGCGAACTGTTCGCGCATCTTGTCCTGGTCGCGGGTGAAGGCGGCGAGCGACGTTTCCAGATAGCTCGGCAGCAGGTTCTGCATGCTGTCGCCGTAGAAGCGGATCAACTGACGCAGAAATGCTATCGGCAGGAGGTGCTGGCCCTTGTTCTCCTGCTCGAAGATGATCTGGCCCAGGACGACGCGGGTAATGTCCTCACCGGTCTTGGCATCCTGGACAAGGAAATCCTCGCCGTCCTTGACCATCCGCGCCAGGTCGTCGAGCGTGACGTAGGTCGAGGTGCCGGTATGGTAGAGCCGGCGGTTGGCGTATTTCTTGATCGTCGTCGGTTCGCTACGGGCCATCGGTCGTTCTTGCCATTTAGATGCACTGCAACAGATGCAGGATAGGTGCAAGTTACGCCGGTGACCAGTTTTTTTGCAAAGTGCCGCCGGAATGTGCAGCTTGGCCCTAAAGTTGCGTTGACAGATGTGGCGGACTGGCTCTTTAACCAGACAACCGCTCATCTGTCGGGCCTGTTCCGCCCACAACCGGTTTGAGGAGAAAATCATGAAAACAATCGTAATCGCCAGCGCTGCGCGGACCCCCGTTGGCAGCTTCAACGGCGCCTTTGCGACCATACCGGCCCACGAACTCGGCGCCGTGGCGATTTCGGGCGCACTGGAGCGTGCCGGCGTGTCGGCGGAGGAGGTCGATGAAGTCATCATGGGCCAGATCCTGACGGCGGCGCAGGGACAGACCCCGGCCCGGCAGGCGGCGATGGCGGCCGGCGTGCCGAAGGAGGCGACAGCATGGGGTCTGAACCAGCTTTGCGGATCGGGCCTGCGCGCCGTCGCCCTCGGCATGCAGCAGATCCAGACCGGCGACGCCGACATCATCATTGCAGGCGGCCAGGAAAGCATGTCTGTTGCACCGCACGCGCAGTATCTGCGCGGCGGCGTCAAGATGGGCGACTACAAGATGATCGATACGCTGATCAAGGACGGTCTGACCGACGCGTTCAACGGCTATCACATGGGCAATACGGCGGAGAATGTCGCCAAGCAGTGGCAGATCACCCGTGAGCAGCAGGACGAATTCGCCGTCGCCTCGCAGAACAAGGCGGAAGCGGCGCAGAAGGCCGGCAAGTTCAAGGACGAGATCGTTCCGGTTACGGTCAAGGGGCGCAAGGAAGATATTATTGTCGAGGATGACGAATATATCCGCCACGGCGTTACGCTGGATTCCATCGCCAAGCTGCGCCCGGTCTTCGACAAGGAAGGCTCCGTGACGGCGGCCAACGCCTCCGGCATCAACGACGGCGCGGCGGCGACGGTCCTGATGAGCGAAGAGGAAGCGAACAAGCGTGGCATCAAGCCGCTGGCACGCATCGTGTCCTGGGCGACGGCAGGCGTCGATCCGGCGATCATGGGCACCGGACCGATCCCGGCATCGCGCAAGGCGCTGGAAAAGGCCGGCTGGTCGATCGACGATCTCGACCTGGTCGAGGCGAACGAGGCGTTTGCCGCCCAGGCCTGCGCGGTCAACAAGGATCTCGGCTGGAACCCGGATATCGTCAACGTCAACGGTGGCGCCATAGCCATCGGCCATCCGGTCGGCGCATCGGGTGCGCGGGTTCTCAATACGCTTCTCTTCGAAATGCAGCGGCGCGACGCCAAGAAGGGTCTCGCCACCCTGTGCATCGGCGGCGGCATGGGCGTCGCCATGTGCGTGGAACGCGACTGAAGACAATTCCGCGGGGGCGTTCGCCCCCGCTAAAACGTCCGGACAACGAACAACGGGAGTACAACGATGAGCAGGGTTGCACTGGTAACCGGCGGGACCCGCGGCATAGGCGCCGCGATCGCCTCGGCCCTGAAGGACGCCGGCTACAAGGTGGCGGCGAACTATGCCGGCAACGACGATGCCGCCAACGCTTTCAATTCCGAGACCGGCATCCCGGTCTACAAATGGTCGGTGGCCGATTACGATTCCTGCGCTGCCGGAATCAGCCAGGTGGAATCCGACCTCGGCCCGGTCGAGGTGCTGGTCAACAATGCCGGGATCACCCGGGACGGCATGTTCCACCGCATGACGCGCGAGCAGTGGAGCGAGGTTATCGACACCAACCTGAACGGCCTCTTCAACATGACCCACCCGATCTTCCCGGGCATGCGCGAGCGCGGCTTCGGGCGGATCATCAACATCTCGTCGATCAACGGCCAGAAGGGTCAGGCCGGACAGGCGAACTATTCCGCCTCCAAGGCCGGTGACATCGGCTTCACTAAGGCGCTCGCCCAGGAAGGCGCTTTCAAGGGTATCACGGTCAATGCCATATGCCCCGGATATATCGGCACCGAAATGGTGCGCGCCGTGCCGGAAAAGGTGCTGAACGAGAAGATCCTGCCGTTGATCCCGGTCGGCAGGCTCGGCGAGCCCGAGGAAATCGCCCGTTGCGTGGTCTTCCTGGCCTCCGACGATGCCGGGTTCATCACCGGGGCGACAATTTCGGCCAACGGCGGACAGTATATGATCTGAGGCGTTGCCTCGTCGTTTTCATGATTCGGGCCGGCGGATAACCGCCGGCCTTTGCATTCCGGAGGCAAGATGCTTCGAAAGGCCGCTGTCACATCCTACCAGATCGCCATGGAGACAATACGCGGCGTGATCAACCACGACGGCGTGACCTTTGCCACCACCATCGCGTTTTCCCTGCTGTTCGCATTGTTCCCGTTCCTGATCATGCTGGTGCTTTTCGGCACGTTCGTTCTGGGCGAGACGCGAGCGCTCAGCCTTGAAAGCGATCTTATGGCCTATCTGCCCGACTATGTTGGCAAGACGATTAAGCCGGAACTGGACACAGTGCTGCAGACCCGGGCCTCCAGCGGCTTCCTTACCCTGGGTGTGTTGGCCATCATGGTGGCCGTGTCCAGTCTCGTCGAAACGGTCCGATACGCTCTCAACCGGGCCTATCGCGTGGAGGAGACCCGCGGATTCTTCTATCGCCGAGTGACCGGAGTGTTC
>DATHRP010000079.1:0-7948 GCA_035465195.1 Afifellaceae bacterium
GAGGGGGACCGCTTGGCGTGGTCAGCGGCCCGCTGCTGCCCAGTCTTGCGGCAGAATTGCGGTTGGCGAAGCGGTTTCTCGATGATGACCTGCCGGTGATCGGCATCGGCATCGGGGCGGTGATCCTGGCGGTGGCGGCGGGCGGCGGTGCGGACGAGGCGCCGCTGCGGTTCGATGTCGAGATGGCCCACCGCAATGCCGAGACGGGCCTGTCGGAAGGATTGCCTGACGACTTCCCCGTGGCGTCGTATCTTCGCGACCGCCCGGTTCCGCCGAAGGAAGCGCAGACGCTGGCGCATCTCGAAAACGGCGAGGCGGCGATCTTTTCGGTTGGTTCCGGGTCGATCGGCTTTCTCGGTCATCCCGGCGTCAAGTCCGGCATGGTCGAGGACCTGATCATCGAATTCGACGAAACCCCGCCGGATACGGCACAGGCCCTGGAAATGCTGCGGCGGCAACAGGCCGCGGTCGCGGAATCCCTGAGCGATATCATGCGGTTCATCGTCAACCGGACCGGCTGGATGGACATCGGGGGCGATGCCGCTCCCGATTTTCAAAGAAAATCATTCTAATTTGTCGTTGTCTGTCATATTGTATTTTTAATATATATAAGATCGCCAGGAAACCGGGGCACAGATCCGACCTGGCGTTCGCTGGTTGCTGGGAGGCCCAGGTGGCAGAAAAGCTCATTATCATCATGGTTAACACCGATCCGCGTAACGGCGAGGAACTGGGCGCGCCCTTCTTCCAGGCGACCGTCGCGGCGGCGATGGATTACGAGGTCGAGGTGATCTGCACGGCGACCGCCGGCCAGCTCATGAAGAAGGGCGTCGCCGAAAAGCTGGTCGTCAAGCCGGGATCGCCCAAGACGGTCTACGATTTCATCAAGGACGCCCACGAGGCGGGGGCCAAGTTCTACTGCTGCTCGCCCAACCTGGACCTTTTCGATATGAGCGAAGAGGACCTGATACCGGAATGCGAGGGCATCGTCGGCGGCGCAAAGGTAATCGAATCGGTCATGGAAGACGACAACGCCAAAGTCCTGACCTACTGAGGAAACGGCCAAATGGCACAGAGCGACTTCATCGTGAGCGACCCGGTCTCGGACGACGCGCCTGTGCCGCGCGAGAAGCTCGAGCAGATATTCGACGATATCAGCTCGCACATGCTCTACGACCACGAACTTCATGGCTGCCTGAACTGCGGCATCTGCACTGCGACCTGTCCGTCTGCGCACTACTACGATTATTCGCCGCGCGAAATCGTCCAGCTGCTGTGGACAGAAAATCTCGAAGGCATCTATGACGCGATGCAGGAAAAGATCTGGGCCTGCGCCCAGTGCTACACCTGCGCCGCGCGCTGCCCGTTCGAGAATTCACCGGGCGGGCTCGTCATGATCATGCGCGAAGTGGCGATCAAGCACGAAATGGAGTCCGCCAAGGAAGTTCTGCGGCCGTTCTCGCGCGTCCTGTTGAAGGTCATCTCCACGGGCAATCAGCTTGCCCCGAACATGATCACCCGCGAGGCGTTTCCCGACTGGGGCCCGAACGTCAGCAAGGTCGACGCGCCGCTCAACGTGCTGCGCAAGGCGATCCCCGTGCCGACCATGCACACGATGGATACCGCCTGGATCGTCAATCTCAAGACATCGGTCGAACTCTACACGATCTGGGAGGAGACCGGCGTTCTGAAGCAGCTGGAACAGGTCGACGAAAACCTTTTCGATGTCGTCAATGACGTCATGGACGAGAAGCGCGCCGATTACGAGGATTGGCTCGAAGAACAGGAAGACGGCTGACCAGGATCGGTATCGGCCGCGCAACGGAGGTGAAATTGGACAAGCCCGGCGAAGGAAAAACGACATTCACCGGATTCGGTGACGAGTGGCGCCCGTCCAATCTGACCGGGGACGAAGCCCGCCGCGCGACCGACTGGGTCGAGGCCAGGATCGATCGGCGGTCCATGCTGACGAGCAAGGACCGTGTCGAGGATATCCGCGACGCCATGTGGGAGCTGGAAAAGGATGGCGAGATCCTCGTCCACAGGATCGATGACCGTCATTCGCCCGTCGTGGCCCGAACCCTCTACGGATGGGAAAAGAAGATTCCCACCGACAATCTCTGGCACCACAAATCGTGCGGCCAGTGCGGCAACATACCGGGCTATCCGTCGAGCGTGATGTGGCTGATGAACCAGCTCGACGTGACCTATCTCGACGAGACCGATCAGACCTCCTGCACGGCCTGGAATTATCACGGGTCGGGGATTGGCAACGTGGTCAGCCTCGCCGCCGTCTTCCTCCGCAATTTCCATCAGGCCTACGTGTCCGCCAAGGCGCAGGGCCTGCCGGAAGGCACCTATTACCCGCTTGTCCACTGCGGCACGTCGTTCGGCAATTACAAGGAAATGCGGATCTTCCTGATGCACTCCGCTGAATTGCGCGAGAAGGTCAAGAAGATCCTGGCCAAGCTCGGCCGGCTGGTCGACGGCAAGCTGCTGATACCCGAAGAGATCGTCCACTATTCGGAGTGGCTGCACGTGATGCGCGACCGGATCAGGGAGCGCCAGACCCTGGACGTGAGCAATGTCCGCGCCACGATCCATCCCGCCTGCCATGTCTACAAGATGGTACCGGAGGACGTCATCTACGACGAGACCGTGCTCGACGGAAACCGCGTCGCGGTTTCGACGGGCCTGATGGAAACGCTCGGCGCCGAGGTGGTCGACTATTCCACCTGGTACGATTGCTGCGGTTTCGGATTCCGCCACATCATCGGCGAGCGCGAATTCACCCGGTCCTTCGCAATAGACCGCAAGATCAAGGTCGCGGTGGAGGAAGCCCGCGCCGACGTCATGATCGGCCACGACACGGGCTGCATCACCACGCTCGACAAGAACCAGTGGATCGGCAAGGCGGTGGACAAGGTCTACGCGCTGCCGATCATGGCGGACTGCCAGTTCGCCGCGCTCGCGCTCGGCGCCCATCCCTACAAGCTGGCGCAGCTTCACTGGCATGCCTCACCGTTCGAGACGCTTCTGGAGAAGCTGGGCATCGATTGGGAAAAGGCGAAGGCCGAATTCGAAACCTATCTGGAAGAGGTCAAGGCCGGCCGGATCGAGACTTTGTATGATCCCAGGCGCGCCATCACCTCCGGCGAGGGCTACGTCCCGCCGAAGGCGGTCGCCAGCGAGGGAGGTCGTTGACATGGCTTTGCCGGTCTTGATCGTCGGCGGCGGCCCCGCGGGATTGTCGGCCGCCCATGCGCTGGCCTCCCTGGGACAGAAGGTCGAGCTCGTCGACAAGGCTGAAAGGCTCGGCGGCGCGCCGATCCTCTCCGGCTATGCGCGCCTGGTTCCGTCCGGCGAATGGGCGAGCGAAGCGATCGGCGGCATGGTCGACCGCGCCACCGGGAACGGTCTGGTCAACACGCATCTGGAAACGACGGTCACTTCACTGTCCGGCGGGCCGGGCGCGTTCAGGGCGAAGATCACCGGTGGCAAGGAGATCGAGGCCGGCGCGGTGATCCTGGCCACGGGCTTCACCCATTTCGATTCGGTCAACAAGCCGGAATGGGGCTTCGGCACCTATCCAGATGTCGTCACGACGACCCAGGTCGAGCAGATGATCTCGTCGGGCGCCGGCGTGCGCTGCCCGTCCGACGGCAGGAAGCCGGAGCGGGTGGCGATCTTGCTGTGCGTCGGGTCGCGCGACCGTCAGATCGGCCGGACATGGTGTTCCAAGATCTGCTGCACCGTTTCCGCCAACATGGCCATCGAGATCCGCGAAGAGCTGCCGGACTGCAACGTCTATATCTACTACATGGATATCCGGACCTTCGGTCTCTACGAGGACCGCTACTATTGGGACAGCCAGGAGAAGCACAAGGTCAAGTACATCAAGGCGCGCATCGCCGAGGTGACATCGGACGGCAAGCGCCTGATCGTCAAGGGCGAGGACACGCTCGTCAAACGGCCGATCACAATTCCCTTCGACATGGTGGTGCACGCCATCGGCATGGATCCCAACGTCGACAACATGACGCTTTCGGCGATCTTCGACGTGGAGCTTCAGGAGCACGGCTATATCGCCCGCCCTTCGAGCTATGCGGGCGCGTCCGAGACGTCGCGACCGGGCATATTCGTCGCCGGCGCCGCCACCGGGCCGGAGACGATCGACGATTCGATCACCCAGGGACGGTCCGCGGCGATGGCGGCGCTCGCGATCTGCCGGAACGGGCAGATGGAAGCGGCGGAATGATGTGGAGCCTGCGATCCGCGCAGCAGTCCGTGCCAGAGGCCCCGGCCCCGGTCCTTCACCTTTCGGGACCGCGCCTGCGCCGGGCATTCGAGAACCTTGTCGAATCGGCCGAGGCGACCGGCGGGGTGGAACGCTACGTCACCGCCCTGTCGCTCAAGGCCTCGCTTTTCGAGGAGATCCTCGGACAGGGTCGCGTCGCCCAGGTCACCGAAGTGGAGTTCCTCGACCTCGTCGCCTTCGTCGCCCCTGTCAGGCGGCGTATCGGCGCCTGGCTCGCCGGGAGCCGGTTCGAGCTCATGCGCAAGCGTCTCGTCGGCCTGCTGGAGGGCTGGAGCGACACTAGCAACGTCGACCGGCGCATCGCGGAATTCTGCGAGGGGTTTCCGCCGGACCGCGACCATCGCTGGACCCGCGACCTGGCGGCCGAGGTCCTGCACTTCGTGGCACCCGAGCGCTACCCGCTGATGACCCGCTGGATCTGGGATGCGCGGGTCGGCACCGGCGTGCTCAGGGAGATCTGGCACGCGGAGGACGTCGACAGGGCCCGGATCGATGTCGACGATACGCTCGCCACCCATCTGACGCTTCGCGAGGAACTCGAGGGCTTCCTGGTCGACAACGGCGTATTCCGCGACGTGCCGTTCTGTGTCGACTTGCTGTGCGCCCATGTCTATGCCGGCTATATCAACGATCGCGGCGGCCAGTATCTCAGGCCGGATTTCTGCGGCGATCCGGCGGGCGGGATGCTGCACACGCGGCGCATGCTCGGCCTCGACGCGGTCGACAGCGAAACCGGGCGCACGCGCCTCAAACTGATCGACGGCGAGGCCCACGTGCTGGGCGAGACGCCGCGACTGACGTCGTGAGGCCGATCGATGCCCATTCATGAAAAATCGCTGATACGACCCGAGAACCTCCAGACCCACGAAGAGCTCACGCTCGACGGCGTCGACGTTTCCGGACACTGGAGCACGTTTATCACGAACCGCTCCATCACCGACTACAACGAGGCGATGGAGGAGGAAATCGCCGCGCTTCCCGGCGGAGAGTACATTCACCGCTGCTGGCAGTGCGGGTCCTGCACCAATTCCTGCACCGTCAACGCGATCAATCCCGATTTCAACCCGCGCTACTGGATCGACCTGATCCGGTGCGGGATGGAGGAGGAACTGCTGCGCGACAAGGACATCATCTGGCAGTGCGTGTCCTGCAACAAGTGCACCTATGCCTGTCCGCGCGACGTCAATCCGGAAGGTGTGATGAAGGCCACTGCCCACTGGCTGGAACTGAAAGGGCATACCGAGCCGTCGCCGTCGACGGTTTTCGACGCGGAGTTTTCGTCCCAGGTGTTCCGGACCGGCAAGATCGAGGAAGGCGCGGTGCTGACGAAATTCCTCAGGCGTACGGGACAGCCGTTGTTCCAGGACTGGCTGGTCGCGCTGGTCCGCTCGCTGGTCAGCCGGCTTCCGGTGTCGCTGATGATGAAGATGGGCCTGTCGACCCTGTTCCATCCGCGGACGCGCAACTGGGACGGCGCGCGAGCCGCGATCGAGGACTATGTGGAAGAGCGCAAGGCGGCGGATCGTCGGGTGATCGAAGGAGGAAGCTGAAAGCCATGACCGGCAAGCACAAGAGCGTCGCCTACTATCCCGGCTGTGCCCTGGAAGGGACGGGGCATGCCTACAATCGCTCGACCAAGGCCGTGGGCAAGGCCCTCGATCTCGAATTGACCGAACTGAAGAACTGGAACTGCTGCGGCGCGATGGAGGTCAAGAACGTCGACCCCAAACTGCAGACATACCTGTCGGCGCGCAATCTCCAGATCGCCAGCGACATGGGCTTCAAGACGGTCATGGCGCCCTGCAACGGCTGCTATCACAATCTGAAGAAAGCGGAATACGACCTGGCGGCCGATCCGGCCTCCAGGGAGGTCAACGAACGGCTTTCGTCGAAGGCCGGTCATGGCGCCTATTCTCCCGGCGAGGTCGAAACCATCCATGCTCTCGACTGGATCAAGGATTCGATCGGCGAGGACGGTCTGCGGGAGCGTGTCAGGAACAGCCTGAAGGGCCTGAAGGTCGCCTGCTATTACGGCTGCATGTATACGCGGCCGCGGCACATCTTTCCGGAGAAGGACAAGGGTCCGGGTTCGGAATCGACCTACAAGCCCCATTTCATGGACGACCTGCTCCAGGCGGCGGGCGCCGAGATCGTTGAATATCCGCTCAAGACAGCCTGTTGCGGCGGCGCCCACACGCTGTCGGATTCAGACACCTCGACGAAACTCGTGCTCAACCTGCTGACCACCGCCGAGGCCTGCGGCGCCGAGGTGATCGCCACCGAATGCCCGACCTGTCACACCGGGCTCGAAATGCACCAGGTCCGTGCCGAGAAGGTGCTCGGTGCGAAGACCACGGTCAGGATCCTCTATTTCACTCAACTGCTCGGCCTGGCGCTCGGCCTTTCTCCGAGAAAGGTCGGCATCCAGGAAAACATGTCCCCGTCGCGCGCGTTCCTGGCGGAAAAGGGCATCCCATGATCGCGGAAGACGCCACCACCCATTCCGGCGAAACGGAGGCCCTGCTCGACCGGCTCGACGCGATCGCGGGATCGATAGCCGCGCAGGCGGCGGCCGATCGCGAGCGGTGCGCCGACGAGCTTGTCGCGGTCGGGGAGCGCGTCCTCGAAACCTGGCTGGATGCGAAAGGGCTTGTTCCGACCGACGGCCGGGTAGAGGGATTCCGCCTGCTCGCGCTGCACCGCCAGGGCGCGAAGGGCGATCCGAGTTTCAACGCCTGCCGCGAATCCTGCCGCGAACTGATCTATCAGGCCAACTGCGCGCGTGCCGCCGGGACAGGAGAGGACGCGACCCGCCACCTTCGGCTTGCGTCGATGGTCGCGCGGCATATTGTGCTTTTCATCAGCGGAAAGCTCGTCGAAGCCGGTTTGGGCGATTTCTGCTGTTCATCCCGAACTCTACGCCTGAGCGGCGCCGAGGCCGCCGCCGGCGAGAGACCTGAATAGGAGCCATGCCATGCCCGAAGTGCGCGGCTGCAATCTGCCGGACGACCTGCTCTACGATGTCGAAAACAATATCTGGTACCGCGACAATAGCGACGGCACGGTAGTGCTGGGAATGACTGCGGTCGCCGCCGCCATGGCGGGTCCGCTGGTGGCCTTCACGCCCAAGAAGGCCGGGCGGACCGTGGCCGAGGGCAAGTCCTGTGCGACCGTGGAATCAGGCAAGTGGGTCGGACCCGCGAAGATCGCCTTCGAGGCCGAGGTCCTGGAGGTCAACGACCAGCTGTCGGACGATCCGAAGCTCGCCAACAGCGATCCTTACGGACAGGGCTGGATGGTGAAGGTCAGGCCGTCGGACTGGTCGGCGGCCAAGGTCGGCCTCACCCCCGGAACCGAGGTCGCCGCGCCCTACGAGGCCAAGATGGATGCCGACGCGTTTGCAGGCTGCGCGCCCTAGCGGCCTTGCCCGCCGGAAAAGCGCGATCACGCCCTTCAATCCAATCCCGCCTTCGAGAGAACAGAGAGACGAACATGGCCGATCAAGTACTTGATGTTAAGGGGATGAACTGCCCGATACCGATCCTGAAGGCCAAGAAGGCGCTGAAGGACATGGCGATGGGCAGCACCCTGGAGATACTCGCCACCGATCCGGGGGCGGTGAAGGATTTC
>DATHRP010000080.1:0-5127 GCA_035465195.1 Afifellaceae bacterium
CATGGAGGGCGTCGGCGGGCTGTCGTTCCTGCTCGACCTGCCGAAGGCGACGGCGCTCAGGCAGGGCGACGGGCTGGCGCTTGAAGACGGCCGGATCGTCGCGGTTGAGGCGGCGCCGGAACCGCTCCTGGAGATCCGCGCCGCCGATCCGCACCAGCTTCTCAGACTCGCCTGGCATCTCGGCAACCGGCATCTGCCGGCACAGATCGAGCCGGAGCGGATCCTGATCCGGCCGGACCATGTCATCGCCGACATGCTGCGCGGGCTCGGTGCCTCGGTGGCCGATGTTTACGAGCCGTTCGACCCGGAGGGCGGCGCCTATGCAAGTGACGGCCATTTGGGGCATGATCACGGCCATCACCATGACTGAGCCGATCAAGATCCGAGACAGACTGGAGGAGCTGCGCGCCGGAGACGCGGCGCAGGCCGGCGGACTGCTGCGCCTGATCACATGGCTTTCTCCGTCCTTCCCGGTCGGCGCCTATTCCTATTCGCACGGGCTGGAATGGGCGGTCGAGAAGGGCGCGATCCAGGATGCGATTCAGTTGACTGACTGGGTTGGCGATCTTTTGCGCCATGCCAGCGGCTGGAGCGATGCGGTCCTGTTCGCCGAAAGCTGGCGCGCGGCAAGCGTCGGTGACATCGAGCGCATCGTCGAAATCGCCGAACTGGCCGCGGCACTGGCGCCGAGCCGCGAGCGGCAGCTGGAAACGATGGCGCAGGGCGAGGCGTTCACCAAGGCATCTGCCGCCTGGCCGGATGCGGTGAGCGCGGATCTGGCGGAAAAGGGCGTGGCGCTCGCCTATCCCGTGGCAGTCGCCGTGAAGGCGGCGGGACACGACATCGCGCTCACCGATGCACTGACGGCCTATCTGCATGCCTTCGCCGCCAACCTCGTCTCGGCCGCGGTGCGGCTCGTCCCGCTCGGCCAGTCCGACGGCCTGAAGGCGCTGGCGGCGCTGGAGCCCGTGGTCCTGGAAGTTGCGGCCGGGGCATCCGGCGCCGGCCTCGACGCTATCGGCGGGGCGGGCTTCGTCTCCGACATCGCCGCCATGAAACACGAAACGCAATATACGAGACTGTTCCGTTCATGAACGACACCAATCACAGACACGGACCGCTCAGGGTCGGCATCGGCGGGCCGGTCGGCTCTGGCAAGACGGCGCTGATGGAGGCGCTCTGCAAGCATTTCCGCGACACGTTTTCCATCGCGGCGATCACCAACGACATCTACACCAAGGAGGATGCACTGATCCTGACGCGCGCCGGCGCGCTGCCGGAGGAACGGATCATGGGCGTGGAGACCGGTGGCTGCCCGCACACGGCGATCCGCGAGGACGCCTCGATCAACCTCGCGGCCATCGACCAGATGAACGCGAAGTTCCCCGATCTCGACCTGGTGCTGATCGAATCAGGCGGCGACAATCTGGCGGCAACCTTCTCGCCGGAACTGGCCGACCTCACCATCTACGTGATCGACGTTGCGCAGGGCGAGAAGATTCCGCGCAAGGGCGGGCCCGGCATCACCCGCTCCGACATGCTGGTGATCAACAAGACCGATCTCGCGCCGCTGGTCGGCGCAAGCCTGGAGGTGATGGAGGCCGACACCAAGCGCATGCGCGGCGAGCGGCCCTACGTCTTCGCCAACATGCTGAAGCGCGAGGGATTGCCGGAGATCGCGGAATTCATCGTGAGGCAGGGCGGGTTGGCGGGATAGCCCTCAGTTTGCAAAGCACAGCGCGACTGGATTGCCGGAACAAGTCCGGCAATGACGGGTGTGGGTGTCAGCATCGATTCAGCCCGGCCAACGAGCGTCGACCGAATTCTGCCAGATCGCAATCCGGCCCTCCACGTCATCCCCGGGCTTGTCCCGGGGATCCAGCCTTTCCGACCTCGGTCGTACAAGTTACCCCGCTTCCAGCCCCCAGGGCCCGTGGAACCCGTCGCCCTCTTTGTCCGTGCGCTCGAACCCATGCGCGCCGAAGAAATCGCGCTGGGCCTGGATCAGGTTGGCCGGCAGGCGGCCGGTCCGGTAGCTGTCGAAATAGGCGAGTGCGGAGGAGAGCGACGGCGCGGGAATGCCGGTCTCGGCGGCGAGCGCGATCACGGATCTCAGATCCTGCTGGCTGTCTGTCATCATGGCAACGAAGCTCGGCTCGACCAGCAGGTTGGTGAGGCCGGGATTGGCCTCGTAGGCGGACGAGATCACGTTGAGGAAGCGCGAGCGGATGATGCAGCCGGCGCGCCAGATGCGGGCGACTTCGTTCAGTAGAATTTGCCAGCCGGCGCTTTCGGACGCCGCCGCCATGATCGCGAAGCCCTGGGCGTAGGCGCAGATCTTGCCGGCGAGCAGCGCGCGCTCCAGCCCGTCTATCGCTGCGGCGCGGTCGTTGATCTGCGGCGGCGCGATGTCGAGCCGGTAGAGCTCGGCGGCGGAGAGCCGCTGGTCCTTGAACGACGACAGCGCGCGGGCCGCGACCGCGCTTTCCAGCGTGGTGGCCGGGATACCGAGGTCGAGCGCCTCGATCGCCGCCCAGCGGCCGGTGCCCTTCTGGCCGGCGCGGTCGAGGATGACGTCGACCATCGGCTTGCCGGTGTCCGGGTCGAAGGTCCTGAGGATCTTCGCGGTGATCTCGATCAGGTAGGATTCCAGCGGCCCCTCGTTCCAGCGCGCGAAGATGTCGCTCATCTCCGCCGGGGAGAGCATCAGAGCATGGCGCATGATGGAATAGATCTCGGCGATCATCTGCATGTCGGCATATTCGATGCCGTTGTGGATCGTCTTGACGAAATGGCCGGCGCCGTCGGAGCCGAGATAGGCGGCGCAGGGATCGCCTTCGTACTTGGCGGCGATCTTCTTCAGAATATCGGCGACGCGGTCGTAGCCCTGCAGCGTGCCGCCGGCCATGATCGCCGGCCCGTAGCGTGCGCCCTCCTCGCCGCCGGAGACGCCGACACCCATGAAGACGAGGCCGGTCGGCTCCAGCGCCCGGAAGCGGCGCACCGTGTCGTGGTAGTTGGCGTTGCCGCAATCCATGATGATATCGCTGTCCGACAGCAGCGGCGTCAACGCCTCGATCTGCTCGTCGACCGGCGCGCCGGCCTGGACCATCAGCGCGACCGGGCGCGGCGGGCGGATGGCGCTGACCAGTTCGTCCAAGGTCTCGCAGCCGATCAGCCGGTCGGCCAGCGGCCCGGCGTCGGCGAGCAGTGAAGTCGTGCGCTCGTAGGTGCGGTTGTAGACGGCGACCCGGTAGCCGTTGTCGGCCATGTTCAGCACAAGGTTGCGGCCCATCACGGCCAGGCCGATGAGGCCGATATCGGCTTGGTCCATGTTCCACCCTCCGTCCGGTCAAGCCTGCCCGGTTTCGGAAGGGCGGACAACCGGTTTTTGGGGATGTGTTGGGGCGTAGCGGTGGACTGGTGAACCGCGCCTTTCTCCAGTTCGTCATAGCCGGGCTTGTCCCGGCTCTCCAGATACCGTCTGGACCGTGGCACTGGATCCCCGGAACAAGTCCGGGGATGACGAAGAGGGAGCTGGAATGCCGCGATGTCTAACGATCAGGTCGGGCGTGGATATCCTCATCGGCCGGCAAGAGCGCTTTCGCCTCCCCAAGGCCGAGGCTCACTATCCCGCCGTCCGACTGGTAGACGAAGCTCAGCCGGTCGCGGCTCGAAGTCATGTGAGCAGGCAGCGGGTCGTAGCGCAGGGGACCGCCGCCCAGATGCGGGGTCACCGAGCCGACGTCGGTGGCCTGGCTGTATTCGACCCGGAGCAGGCAGAGCCGCCTGCCGTGGGCGTCGAGACCGGTGAAGGGAATGCCCGCCAGCCGTAAAAAACTTGTCGGGTCGGCGGCGGTCGGGAAGCTGTCGGCGAAGGCCTGCTCGACGAGATCGAAATCCGGCTCCGGTTCGTCATGCTCGTGATGGTGGTGATGGTCGTGCAGGTGCGGCGTCTGCCACTGTGCGACGGGCTTGTTACCGGCGGGCGCGGCGGTGTCGAAGAAGATGGTTTCAGACGGTTCGGACATTGTCTCCTCCTAGAAGCTGACCGGCTTGTCGATAATGGCCTTGTGCGAGCCGAGCTTGCCGTGGGCGACCAGCGAGCCGAGCGCCTCGACGACGACGCGGACGCCGAACAAAGCGGTGATGTCGGACGTGTCGTAGGGCGGGCTCACCTCGACGACCTCGAGGCCGCAAATGCCCTCCGCTGCGACCAGGCCGAGCAGCTTCAGCGCCTCGCGCGGCAGGAAGCCGCCGGGCTCCGGCCAGCCGGTGCCGGGCACGAAGCCGCAGTCGACGGAATCGACGTCGAAGGAGATGTAGACCGCATCGGCGTCCTTCCAGGCGAGTTCCAGCGCCACCTCGGCGGTCTTCTCAAGCCCCATCTCCTCGATGTCCTCGATGGTCAGCACGTTGGTCTGGCGCTTGCGCGCCTCCGCCACGCCGTAGCGCGGCACCTGCCAACCGCCGATGCCCAGCTGAACCAGGTTGACCGCCGGAACGTTGGCGAGGTTGGTCGCCCAGTACCAGGGCGTGGTGTGCATGCGCTCGTCGAGGTCCTTTTCCTGGATGTCGATGTGGCGGTCGAAATGGATGATGCCGATCCGCTTCGAGGTGCACTCGGCAATGCCGCGCACGCAGGGAAAGCCGATCGAGTGGTCGCCGCCCATCATGATCGGCAGGGCGCCGGAGGAGAAGACGTGGCTGACGCCGCGGGTGATCTGGTCGAAGCTCTTTTCCAGGTTGGCCGGAATGGTGAAGACGTCGCCGGCGTCGCAGAGCGTCATCTGTTCGCGCAGGTCGACGCCGAGCTCGTAATTGTAGGGCGTGTAGAGCGCCGAGATGCGCCGCATGCCCTGCGGGCCGAAGCGGGTGCCGGGCCGGTAGGTGGTGCCGGAATCGAAGGGGATGCCAAGCACCGCCGCGTCGTACTTGCCGACATCGCGGACATTTTCCACGTATGGCGCCTTGAGGAAGGTGTTGATGCCGGCGAAGTGCGGCAGTTCACCGCGCGCGAAGGTCGGGATCGACTTGTCGGTCAGGCTGTCCGACCCGGGCAGCCCCATGTCGAGCGCCCATTTCTCCTCGCGGCGCCAGCCGTCCACCGAAAGCCGGCCTTCGGCT
>DATHRP010000081.1:0-2543 GCA_035465195.1 Afifellaceae bacterium
CAACATCGGCGCTCATAGGTAACGAACGTTGCATCGTGACTGTCGCCGTCCTCGCGCTGCATCTCCTCGCGCCCGGCTTCCTGCCAGATATCCCCGGAAACCTCCGGGAAATGGGTATCGCCCTCGGGCTCTCCGTGAACGTGGGTGATACAAAGCCGGTTCGCACGCTGGATCATTTCGGCATAGATTTCGCCGCCGCCGATAACGCAGATCTCGTTCACGCCCGCCTTGCGGGCTTCGATTTCCGCAAGCCGCACGGCCTCCACGAGGTTGTAGGCAACCTGCACGTCGTCGTGTTCTAACGCCAGGTTGCGCGATACGACGATGTTGGGGCGGCCGTCGAGCGGCTTTCCGATCGACTCGAATGTTTTCCGCCCCATGATCACGGGCCTGCCCATGGTGATGCGGCGGAAATGCTTCAGGTCGCCCTTCAGCCGCCACGGCATCCGGCCCAGATGCCCGATCACGCCGTTGTCGGCTACGGCTGCGATGACGGCAATTTCAATGTCGCTCAAACGGCCACCTCTGCGCGGATATGCGGATGCGGATCGTAGTCCTTCAATTCGAAGTCATCATAGACAAAATCGAAGATCGAATGGACATCGGCATTGATCTGCATCACCGGCAGAGGTCTCGGTTCGCGGCCAAGCTGCAATCGGGCCTGGTCGAGATGGTTCACGTACAGGTGTGCGTCACCCAGCGTATGGATGAACTCGCCCGGTCTCAGCCCGCAGACCTGAGCCACCATCTGGGTAAGCAGCGCATAGGAGGCGATGTTGAACGGCACGCCGAGGAAGATGTCTGCCGAGCGCTGGTAAAGCTGGCACGACAACCTGCCTTCGGCGACATAGAACTGGAACAGGCAGTGGCACGGCGGCAGGGCCATCCGGTCGATGTCGGCCGGGTTCCATGCCGAGACGATCAGCCGGCGGGAATCCGGTTTGGAGGATATCGCGGCGACAAGTTCGGATATCTGGTCAATAGTCCGACCATCCGGCGCCGCCCACGTGCGCCACTGACGACCGTAGACCGGACCGAGATCGCCGCTCTCGTCGGCCCACTCATCCCAGATCGAAACACCGATTTCCTTCAGATAACGGATCTTGGTGTCGCCGGAGAGGAACCAGAGCAGTTCGTGGATGATCGACTTGACGTGCAGCTTCTTGGTCGTCACCAGCGGAAAACCGTCGGCGAGATCGAAGCGCATCTGATGACAGAACACCGATAGCGTGCCTGTCCCTGTCCGGTCGTCCTTGCGCGTACCCTCTTCCAGCACGCGCGCCAACAGATCGAGATATTGTTGCATGCCTCCAATCTAGTGCGATTCCCCGCCAATTGCCCGTGAAAACGGGACTACCGTCGGCGATCTGCACAGCTTCGATGTTAGTTCAGAACGCCCGGCCAGTTCGAATCCGCTTTCGATATATGGCCCGGAATATCCTGGGACCAGCGTTTCTGGACGCCCTTGGAATAATTGAGATACAGCTTGCCGTCGACGATCCGCCAGGCTTCGGGATCGGACTTCGCAGTATAGCCGCTGGAGACGGCAAAGGCACAATAGCCGCCATATTGCGGCGCATAACGTTCGGGATCGGCGAGGAACGTTTCGCGGTTTGCGGCCGAGGCGAAACGCCAGGTCGCACCCTTATACTCCGCCGTGATGTCTTCATTGCCCTTGACCGGCTTGTCTTCCGTGAAATAGGCGACCGGGTCGTATCCGCCGACGGCCACGCCCTCGACGAGTCCGGTGAATATTTCGTCGCTGGCCGCCCACCCGGCCGGCGCCAGGTTCGGCAGGATGACAAGGGCGAGCAACGCCGCCGATCCGCGGGAGATAAATTGTCGACGGTTCATGGCAACCTCCATCGCAACGATTGTGACTGCAGCCGGTATAGATCGACCTCCGATCAAATACACATCACAAGACCGGGACGACGTGTCAGGCCCTTTCGCGCTCGGCCGCATCCAGACCGGCAAGATGGCAGCCGACGAGGTGTTCGATGATGGGCCGGATCGTTTCCAGGCCGACGGCTTTCAGACGATTGCTCTCCGACAGCATCAGCAGGCCGTGCATCGCCGCCCATAGACCACGTGCCGACTTGCGCAAATCGTCGCCGCCGAACGCAGCGTTGTGCCTCGCGATCGCACTTTCGAGGAAACCGAACAGCCGGTCGATAAATTCCTGGTTCGGCAGCGAAGCGGTCATGTCCGGAATATCCACTTCGAATACCGCAAGCCAGCGGTGCCGGTGCCGGCGCACGAAATCCATGTAGCAATCGGCAAACGCCATCAGCACGTCGTGCGCCGAGCGGCTGCCGGTTTCGATGGACGCAATCTCGCCGGCCAGCATGGAAAGCGTACGCGTATTGACCTCCGCGATCAGCGAAAAAAGGTTGTCGAACACATTGTAGGTCGTGCCGACCGCTACCCCGACGTCGGCCGCCACGCGACGCGCCGTCAGCGCCTTCAGCCCCTCTTCCGCTATCACGTTCTCGGCGGCGTCGATCATCGCCGTCCTGAGATCGTCGCCGCGCAGTCTCTTG
>DATHRP010000082.1:0-4191 GCA_035465195.1 Afifellaceae bacterium
GGGCGACGCCTGGGGCCTGGAGCAGCCGCTCTGGTTCGCGCCGGAAGGAGTCGAAGACGTCTTCTCCTTCCGCCATTCCACCGACTTCGAGCACGTGGCGGCGGAATGCGCGGCGGTGCGCGAAAGCGTCGGCCTGTCGGAGATCTCCGGCTTCGCCAAGTACGAGATCACCGGCTCCGGCGCCGAGCCGTGGCTGTCGCACATGCTCGCCAACACATTGCCGGCGGATGGCCGCATCGCACTCACACCGATGCTGAACGAGCGCGGCAAGCTGATCGGCGACTTCACCGTCGCCAAGGCCGGGCCGGAACTGTTCTATATGTTCGGATCGGGCGCCGCGGAGAAATACCACATGCGCTGGTTCGAGCGGCAACTTCCCGACGACGGCACCGTGTCGATCCGACCGCTCGGCCTGTCGCTGGTCGGCCTGTCGGTGGCCGGACCGAAAGCGCGGGATGTTCTGGCGGCGGTCACCGACGAGGACGTCTCCGGCGCAGCGTTCCAATTCATGGATTTCCGGCGCATGCAGTTCGGCACGATCCCCGCCATGGTCGGCCGGATCAGCTATACCGGCGACCTCGGCTACGAGATCTGGGTGACGCCGGAATACCAGCGCCCCCTCTTCGACAGGCTGATGGATGCCGGGAAGGATCACGGCATCCGCCTGTTCGGCAGCCGGGCACTGATGTCCCTGCGCCTGGAGAAGAACTTCAGCACCTGGGCGCGCGAGTTCCGGCCGCTTTACGGCCCGTTCGAAGCCGGCCTCGGCCGCTTCGTCGATCTCGACAAGAACGATTTCATCGGCCGCGACGGCGCGGTCGCCGAGAAAGTCTCCGGCCCGGAACGGCGCTTGGTCTTCATGGTGGTCGACGCCGGCGACGCCGACGCCCTTGGCGACGAGCCGATCTGGCACAACGGCCAGGTCGTCGGCTGGGTCACCTCCGGCGGCTATGCCCACCACGAAGGCGTGTCGATGGCACAGGGCTACATCCCGGCAGCGCTAGCGGAGAGCGGCGCGGGCGAATTCGAGGTGGAGATCCTCGGCGAGCGGCACAACGCAAGGCTGCAGCCGGAGCCGCTATTCGATCCTAAGGCGGCGCGGATGCGGGGGTGAGTGGATCGTGATCTGCGCGGCATGATATTGTCAAACGCGCGCTGTCGCCTACTCGAAATTTTCGAGGGGTAGTGTCGCCCTGGGGAACGTCCGAGAACACCTGCGATCCGGACTTTTTCATTCCAACTTCAAACCAGCGAAAATGTGCCGACAACGGCCATCGGATGGGTTTCTGGTATCCTTGTGTTATATGGTTGGTTGCCTAGCCAAAAGAACCTTTACAATTTGCGAATAAAGGAAGCACAAAATGACCCGCCACAACCATGCAATTTGTCACGTCGGCGCTGTAATCGCATTGCAATTGCTCCTGTTTATCGGGTGGTCCGCACAATCTGCCGCGCAAGACAAACCACCCGTGCGCGGTGAAGTTTTGACGACCTTTGATGTTGGTGAGGTTGAACCCGGACATTACCAGTTGAAGGCGACCATGTTCATCATGGAACCCGGCGCAGAAGCACCCTATCACATTCATAAAGGGCCCGGCATCCGGTACGTTCTGGACGGAGCGATTACCATTCAGTGGAAGGATCAGGGTTCGAATACGTACGGAGTCGGGTCCACTTATGTGGAAGGTCCCGGGGAGAATCATCCCGTTGGGGTGATAGCGGCCAAGAACTCTACATCAGAGACAACGAGGGTGCTTATAATTGAGCTTCTGCCGGTCGAGTAATCAGGTCAATCTATAGGCATCCGCCAGCGGTTCCCGGCAACTTCCCCCTTTCATCGTTGTCTCCGGCAGTTTTCGACTGTCGGATTGAGCATACATTCAAAGGATACGTTTTCCGGCAAACCGGCCTCAAGAAGGATCGCTAACAGCGATGACTTGTTGGCCGGGTTACCAAGTTCGATCTGATCCGTATATTTCGCAAGATGAAATGCCGGATCGCTTTCGAAGATATCATTGATCTGCAGTTCGGCATCCGACATTCGGGACGTACGGAAATAGTCTGCGATAAGGTAGAGGCGTGCTTCCAGATTCTGCGTTGATGACCGCTCGATAGCCGCGATCGACTCCGGGTATTTTTCCGCAGCGAAATAGGCGATTCCCAGGTTCCAATATACCCAATCCGCCGGTTTGGGATTTCTTCGCATTGCGCGCTTGCCGAATTCTATCGCCTCCGTCGCTTTGTTTTCCGCTGCCAGCGATTTCGTAATCTGCGCGAGCAACCGCGAATCATCCGGCTTCAGCTCCAATCCACGCTGGAACTGTTCGGAAGCGCCGGACGCGCGGTCGGTCGCCAGTAAAGCGGAGCCCAGTGCTAGATAACCCATTGCCCGAGTCCGATCGAGCGATATCGATTTGTTCGCGGACGCAATGGCTTTTCTCACGCGATCGCCGGAAGCTTCTGTCCACCCGCTCTGAATGCCAACCATTGCATTCCATGAATGCCACGCATATGCCGAAGAAAAGTTCGGGTCCTCGTTGACAGACTTCTCGAAATGCAGAGCCGCTTCCCGATTAGCCTCGTCGGTATATTTGCGGAAATGATATATGCCCCTGACCAGATCAATGAACGCACTGTCGGTAGGCTCTGATGCCCAGGCGCCGGGAATGCCCTGCTCTCCAACTTCCGCGCCGAAGCCGTTCCCAAGATTTTCCCGGATCTTGTCGACGATATCGTTGCGGATCTCGTAAATGTCATCTAGTCGGCCTTCAAATTTCTGCCGCCAGACCTGTTTCCCCTCAATCACATCCGTCAGGTCGACTTCGATCGTCAGTCTATTTTCGCTACTGATTAGCCCGCCGAGTACGTATCTAACGCCCAGTTGTTGCGCGGCCTTGCGAATTTCCGCATCCGTTGATCGATATCGCAGGCTGGAATCCGGATCGATCACAAACAATGATTCATTTCTGGAGAGTTCTGCCTCAATTGCATCGGGCATTCCGGTCGCCAGGAACTGCAGGTCCGGATTGAGCTCGAGTGTCTCAAAACCCAGTAGTGCGATCGAGGGTTTTTCTGGCAGTGGGAAAGCCATTGTTTCCGGCGACACCGGTTCGATTGACCGGGACGCCTGTCGGGGCAAGTAAACCCAGATAGCCGCGGCAGATATGAGCAGGGCGACCGCGACAATAGCGGCTAGGCCAAATGCTCGGCTGCGCTTTTTCAGTTTGGTCGGCGCTTCTTGCGCCGTGATCATTTTCGGTCCCCACCACACTCCATAGGTTTCGACTGGTTCCGGCATGTTCTTGATCGTCTGAGCACCAAGGTCGTTGAAACCGAATTCCACCTTGTTCTTGACCTGGTTGTAGACGTTCCGGGAAACGCAGATGCCGCCCGGCTCCGCAAGTGCTTCCAGCCTGGAGGCGACATTGACCCCGTCACCGTAGATATCATCACCGGCGACGATAATGTCGCCGATATTGATTCCGATCCGAAATACGATCCGTTTGTCTTCCGGCACGTCAGTGTTGCGCGCGGCCATATTGCGCTGAACATCGACTGCGAAAAGCACAGCGTCGACGACACTGCTGAACTCCATTAACGTACCGTCGCCCATCAGCTTGACGATGCGCCCGCGATATTCAGCCGTCTTGGGATCCAGCAACTCCTTGCGATGTTTCTTCAGCGCCGCCCAAGTTTCAGATTCATTGGCGGCCATCAGTCGGCTGTAGCCAACCACATCCGCGGATAAGATCGTCGTCAGTCGACGCTCATCTCGTGCCCCGTTTCCTATCGTCCGATCCTCAGGTGCTTGGTTTACAGGTCAATTTGGGAATGCAGGCTACGCAAACATAACTTCGGTCAACGCTTATATGCAATCGAGCCAACCAGTCTTTACCCGATATATGGTCTCGGGCCCAGATCGGGAGCGAATTTGTGTGAGTTTGGAAATTGATGGATGTCCGCTCCGGGTCATTTTTCCCGTTTTTGCGGTACCAACCCATGTATCTGGAGTTCACCCGATTGCGAACATATGGACAGGCTTGCTGCTGACAGATCAGTTGTGATTCAAGCTCGCTGGGGCCTCGCATCATGCCTTTCGAATCCGGCGCTCCAGATCGGCGACGGCGAGATCCATCCAACTGAGTTCGTCGCCCGTCGCCCCGCCCTCTCCATCGTCGCGAGCGATGGCCG
>DATHRP010000083.1:0-5130 GCA_035465195.1 Afifellaceae bacterium
CGGCGCCGCTGGCGGCAACGTTTACATTCGGCCCGGCGGCGGCCGAGTATGCGTTCCTGTCCCGTTTCCGCGTCAATTCCTATTCTTGGGTGCGGGCGGTCGCACGCACGCCCGAGGGCAGGCTTTACATGGTCAAGAACTTCGTGAAGGCGTCCGGCGGCTGTTCGGCGCCCGCGTCCAAGGACATGGAGCAGGCGCTGGCGTCGATCGGCCAGATGCGTTTCCGGCAGATACCGGAAACCGGCGCGCCGTCCGCCGCCACGGGCAGTTCGGTCCAGCCGGCGGTGTCGTCCGGTGTGGCCGAGGGCCAGATCATGATCCGCCATCCCAACTATTCCGGCCTGCAGGTGGATCAGGTCACCATGCTGCACATACCCGCCCACTTCGTCGACCGGATCGAGATCCTGCATGGCGCTGAACCGGTGATGACGGTAGAAGGCGGCATCTCGATCAGCGAGGATCCGAACATCCGCTTCTTCTACCGCAGGAGCGGGCCCGACAGCATGAAAGTACGGGCCTCCGACACCGAAGGGCAGGTCTTCGCCCGCGAATGGCACATCGACACCGGCTCCTGAGTGTGTCCTGCCGGCTCGGGCGGGCAGCCTAGAAACAGCGCAGTTCCGCCTCCATCTGGGCGCGCCTGAGATCGCCGACCAGGTCCTGTGTCGGCCGCGAGGTGCGGAAGATCGAGGTCTTTTCGCCGCCGACCTGCACGATCTGCAGAACGGCTTCCGCCTCGACATATTTGTCGTAAGGCAGGATCGACGCGACGATGTCGATGGAACAGGAGCATTTCTCCAGCACATCCCGCGTCTGGCCGTTGGCGGCCATGCAGGCAAAGACGTAGTCGGCGCGAGCAACCGTCGGGTAATCGTTGTAGGCGTGTTCCACCTGGGCGGTGGCCGAACCCGCCCAGACGGCCGCCAGCGCGGCAATGAGAATGGACCGGGGGCCGGGCGTTAGATTGTCTGTGTTCATTGTCCCATCGCCTTGTATGTCATGCGGTCGGAGACCAGCACCCGGTCGCCGTCCTGCGGATCCTGCAAGGTGCTGACTATCTCGTAGAAGCCGCCGGGCACGGCATCGGAAACGGTAAATTGATAGCGCTTGCCGCCAAGCTCGGCCAGTTGCGGCGGCACCGCCTCGCCGGCGAAGGGCACAATGGTGACGCGCTTCGCCGAAACCGTCTTGCCGTCGAGGCTGATATCGACATCGTCGATGACCGCCGCGTCCCGCATCGCCTTGCGGACCGTGTTGCGGAACAATACGGGCGAGGCCCGTACGCGCCGCAGCGTGTCGTGCATATCCCGTTCCAGAAAAACCATGATGACCGGGTTGCCGCTGACGTCGAAGAACGGCCCGATCTGCCGGTTCCGCGTTTCCGGAAAAATGTCTAGGCGCACATCGTTCAGCTTGTGCTCGCCTGTCGGTTCGCCGAGATTGAGGCGAACGCTGTCGGTGAAGGGCTTGCCGAAGGTCGCCTCGTCGCTCGTGCTGTGCTCGAAACCGTAGACCAGGCTCGCCGGCGGCGTCATCGCCTTCAGGTAACCATTGTCAAAGAGCAGGTCCTGCGCCGTATCCCGCTCGCCGCCCATTGCGCAGTCAGGGGCGCCATCAAGTGTGCCGCCGGGCAACGCACCTGTCAGCGTCAATGCAGCGGCGAGGAACACCGGAGCGGCGCGGGAAAACCGTACGCGTGCCGCAAGACGACTATCCGGTCTCATGAGCTTCCTTTCCAGGGTTCATCCCGTTTCCGCCAGATAAGACCGCAATTGCGGTCAAGTTTTGAATCCCCCCGTTTCAGGATAGCCTGTGACGTAGAGAAACCGGAGATTCGCCGGTTCGTAGTTCGCCAGGAGGCTCCTGATACCATGGGTGACCTTTCGCGGATCGCCGCGGAAATCCTTTTGTCCCTGCAGCCGGTTCTGGCCGGCGCACAGGTCCAGCCGCCGCCGATGATGGCCGTCGAACCGCGGGTGCTGCAGATGCAGGCCTGCGGCCGGCCCTGCCGGGTATTGGCCTGGTACGCGCCGCACGGAACGATCTACATCGACAACAGGCTCGACATCGAAACCCGAATGGAACACCGCAGCATCGTCGTCCATGAACTGGTCCATCACATTCAGCGGGCCAGGTTCGGATCGGCGGCGAAGGATTGCGACGACTGGCTGATGCGGGAGCGCGAGGCCTATCTGGCGCAGGCGCGCTGGCTGCGCTCGAAGGGCCTGGGCAGCGGAAATATCGGACTTCAGGTCCGCATGCTGCGCTGCGCTCCGCAGCACGCCGCCGGGGATGTGCCTACGCCCTTGGACACCGGTTCTGCCGAGACCCTGACAACACATTCGAACTGAACCTCTACCTGGCATCCTGCCCGTCTAGCGGCGGATCGCCGCCCCCAGGTTGGCTGCGCTCGCCAGATTGGATTGAGCCTCCCCGTCCAGCGACTTCAGCGTGGCGCTTGTTACGTCCGCTCTGTTGAAGTTCGCGCCGGCGATCCGCGCGCCGGTCAGGTCCGCGCCGCCCAGTTCCGCGCTCATCAGGTTGGCGTCCTCCAGGTTAGCGCCTTTCAGCGACGAGAATTCCAGGTCGACCCGCGACAGGTTCGCGCCGCTCAGGTCCGCGCCGTCGAGATCGGCCGACCGCAGCACGCCGCGCATCATGCCCATCGACTGGTTGCGCATGTCCGCACTGAGGTCCGCTCCGGCCAGCGTTGCGTTCTTCAGGCTCGCTTTTGTCAGATCGGCCGTGATCCGTGCCTCCGACAGATCGGCCGCGTCGAGGACCGCCTTCCCCATCTGGGTCTGGAACAGGCTGACGCCTTTCATCTTCGCGCCGCTCAGGTCGGCGCCCAGCATCCAGGCCTGATCGAGAACGACCCCCGTCAGGTCGGCGTCCCGCAGCCTGGTGCCGTTGAGCCGCGCGGACCGCAGGATCGCCCCCTTGAAATCGACGCCGGAAAGGTCGAGCCCGGAAAGGCGCTTGCGCGTGAGGTCGGCAGGCCGGTCCGGCGACGCGGCCGAAAGCAGGGCGAGCAGCTCGTCGCGGCTCATCTCCGCTTCCGTCATTTCGGGCGACGACAGGTCGACCCCCTGCAGGGCTGATTGCGCCACGGATCCGTCCGTCATGACACCACCGACCAGCAGAAACAGCACGAATACGGATTGTCTGAAAACAAATAAGGCTATTTTAATCAGCATATTACGTTCATTTTATGATGTTACGCTTGAATTCAAATTCGCAAACAAAAGACTTCAGCCCAAGCCGCAAGATTGCGGCCCGGGCCGGCTGCGGGGTCGCGACGGATACCCACCCGTCGCGGCCCGGCACGGTCATCCCGTCTGCTCGTCCCTCAGGCTAATTTCCCGGATTGCTTGGCCACGTGCGTGGCGATTGCGTCCATCAGGGGCGGCGACAGGCAATCGTAGGGCTCCAGCCCCAGTTCCTTCAGCCTGGCACGCACCGCTCCCATATTGTCGGGATCGGCTCCGCTCTCGATGATCGACGAGACGAACGCCGCGAATTCCGGTGCCGACCAGCCATCCTCGTTCGACAGTTCGGTGTGGATGAAATCGAGGCCGTAGAACGGATGCCCGGTGTTCTCGATCCGCCCGTACATGTGCACGCCGCATTCCTTGCAGGCATGGCGCTGGATCGCCGCGCTTGCATCGACGACCTGGAGCTTGTCGCCGTTTTCCATGATCTCGAGCTTGTCGCGCGGAACCACCGCGACCATCGAGAACAGCGAGCCATCCGGCTTCCAGCACTTCGTGCAGCCGCAGACATGGTTGTGGGCGGTCTGCGAGTTGATCTGGACCTTCACCGGATTGCTCGCGCATTTGCATGTCAGCAAGCCGCCGGAAAAGTTGGGATTGCCGGGTTTCACCCCGCCGTCGACGGCCGGGTGAATAGATACTGAGCCACTCATTCGACTTTCCTCCCCGCTAGGGACATTTTTGCAATGATGTCGAATAGCCGCGATGAAGGCCGGCCAGTCTAATGGCTTTGCCTTCCTATGCCGCAAGGCCGGATGCTGACGTGTCCTCCGCGGCCTGGATCCGACGGATTCCATCATAAACTAATATTTTAGCCTTGTCTGAACTTTATGTTGCACCCAGGCGTTCCCGCCGAAACACTCTTCTCAGGCGCGGTGGCCGGGATTTTCGTACCCGAACCGGCAGCCTGCCTTCCAGGCATTGCGGTCGTTGCCGTGGCTTGCGATACCGCCGGCATCGCGCAGCATGCGCGCCATGTGCATCATGTTCCACGTCATGATGGTGGTGTTGCGCTGGGTGAAGTCGTTGTCGAAGCCTGCAGGCGCGCCGTCGACGTCATCGCCGTAGGACGGTCCGGGTCCGACCTCGCCGATCCAGCCGCAGTCGGCCTGCGGCGGGATCACGCATCCCAAGTGCTGCAGCGCGTACAGGATGGTCATGGCGCAATGCTTCACGCCGTCCTCGTTGCCGGTTATCACGGCGCCGCCGACCTTGCCATAGAAGATGCTCTGGCCCTTGTCGTTCAGCATGCCCGACATGCCGTAAAGCCGCTCGATCACGGTACGGCAGACTGAGCTCTCCTCGCCGAGCCAGATCGGCGTTCCGATGACGATAATGTCCGCCGCCTCGACGTCCTTCCAGATGGCCGGCCATTCGTCGCTCTCCCAACCATGCTCGGTCATGTCCGGATAGACGCCGCCGGGAATATCGCGCGAGGCGGCATGCACATGGCTGACGGAAACCCCGCATTTCGACATGATCTCCGCCGGAACGGAAAGCAGCGTTCCGGTATGTGAAGCGGTCACGTCCTTCTTCAGGGTACAGTTGAAGATCACGGCTTTCAGATCCGAATAGTCTTCCGGATTGCTGTTGCAAAGATCCTGTTGCTGGCTGTTGATCGGCATGCGTTCCTCCATGGCTGGGACGGATCGGCCGATGCTTGGGAATACGCGGCCGCATGGCGCGCGGCAACGGAGGATCCGCCTTTTTGGAACGCAATCCTGTCACGACGGTTCCCTATTGAGGTGGCGCGAGCCGTCACGATCATGTCACAATCGCGTCAGTTCGCCGCCGGAGCCGACGCCAAGAAGGCTGCTACAAAGACCCGCCAGATGACCTATTTCGCTCCCGACACGAT
>DATHRP010000084.1:0-2019 GCA_035465195.1 Afifellaceae bacterium
GGCTGCAGATCGCACGCAAGCTTCTTGCGGAGTCAGAACTGCCGATCATCGAGATCGCCGAGCGCACCGGTTACCGCTCGGAAGCCGCGTTCGGGCGACTCTTCAATAAACATTTCGATACCGCGCCCGCCGCCTACCGGCGTCGGAATCGGTATTCGCCGGAGCTTGCCGGAGCAACCGGATAGCCCGGACCGGCGTCGGCCGGCCGGCGCTACTGCTCAATCCCGGACCTTCCGCGGACCGCCATCAGGGTCGCCGTCATGGACGCAATGAGCTTTTCCGCACCTTCGGTCACGGCATGGGCCCTGCCCTCGCAGACCGTCAGCGTGCGGCCCGGCCGGATAACCTCGCCGACGAAACGGAAGCGATCGCCGCCGGCCGGCGCCAGCAGGTTGGTCTTGAATTCCACGGTCAGCACCGCGGCGTCCTCGTCCATCAGCGAGAACGCTGCATAGCCGCAGGCACTGTCGAGCGCGGTGGTGACGATGCCGGCGTGGATGAAGCCATGCTGCTGCGTGAAGTCCGGCGAATAGGGCATCACCAGTTCGACGCGGCCCGGAGCGATGGCGACGACAGTTATTCCGAGCGACTGCATGGCTTTCTGGCGGCCAAAGCTGGCCTCGACACGCGCCCGGTAACCGGGGTCAGGCGGCTCGAAGGCTGTCACAGCGCCATGGCCTCGGCACCGCTTCCATTCCCCGATGCGACCGCGGGCGCGGAAATGGTAAGCGCACCATCGCCGGCCTGAATCCTGGCGAGATTGTCGACGATCCTGATGCAGGCATCGGCTGCCTCGCGGCCCTTGACGACGAAATGATCGGCGAAGAAGCGGTGATGGTGGTCGTTTTCCTGGAAATGGTGCGGCGTCAACACGGCGGAAACCACCGGCACGCCGGTTTCCAGCTGCACCTGCATGAGGGCCTCGATCACCGTGCCCGCGACAAATTCGTGGCGGTAGATGCCGCCGTCGACGACGAAACCGGCCGCGACCACCGCACCGTAGCGCCCGGTGCGGGCGAGCTTCTTGGCGAGCAGCGGGATATCGAAGGCACCCGGCACCTGCCACTGCTCGACCATCGTCTCCGGCAAGTCCCTGCGGGCCAGTTCTTCAACGAAGCCCTGGCGGCAACGGTCGACGATATCGGCGTGCCAGAGCGCCTGGACGAACGCGATCTTTCTCTGCCTTGTGTCTGAAATCTGATTCATGTCGTGTCTCCGTATGACGTGAATCAGGGCGTGCAACCGCAGCCGTTTCCGGCACCGGGCAAACGCCCCAATGCCGCGCGCCGCGATCGTTCTCTCCCATCCGGACTTTCACCGTCGGCTCCGGAATTGCACCGGATCTGCTGACCCCCGCGGCCGAGACCACGGGGCGCTCGCGGGCTTGCGCGCATTGCGCTTACCGCCGGTGGGGACTTCCACCCCGCCCTGAGAACCGCCCCGCGGACCGTCCGCGGGGCTGGGCAGAGATTATCACAACGGATTTGGCGGGCAAGCAGGCGGTTCACGGCAACAAAATTCGACGGCTTCGGCCGGTGATCCGGTTGCAACGCGCCATCGTATGGTATGCATGGAGAATGAGGCTTGACGATGCAATTGGCCGTGACCGTGACGCAAGGCCCTGACGACGCTCCGAAATCCGACCCGCCACCGGACCATCGGCAGCTGGTCGCGCGGATCGCCGCGGACCGCGACCGGGACGCGTTCCGGGCGCTTTTCGAGCAGTTCGGACCGCGCATCAAGGCGCTTATGCTGAAGGCCGGCGCCGACCATGCACTGGCCGAAGACCTTGTCCAGGACGTGATGATGACGGTCTGGCGCAAGGTCGACCTCTACCGCCCGGATCGCGGCGCGGTGAGCACCTGGATTTACACGATCGCCCGAAATGCGCGGATCGACCGGCTTCGGCATTACTCCTCGCGGCCCTACGAGGATATCGCGGATATCGAACTGCCCTCCGACGAGCCGGACGGCGAGGCGGCCGTTCACGCCAGCCAGCAGGCCGAAAAGGTCGGCGAG
>DATHRP010000085.1:0-4038 GCA_035465195.1 Afifellaceae bacterium
GACAAACGGGAGCACCGCGATGGAAGGCTCCGGTTTTGTACCGGTCGACTTCTTGCTCGCGGCAACGGTTTTGCGCTTCTTCGTCGTGCGGCGGATGCCTTCGGGCGTTACTTCCAGTGCCCAGGCCAGGAACAGCGCCACCGGAAATCCGAGTACCAGCAGCCACAGCACGAGCGTGGTCGACCACTCCGGCAGATTGAGCGGCTCGAAGGTCGCGTCCGCTATTTGCACCAGGATCCAGGCGCCGATCAGGTAGCCGATGCCCACTCGAAACACTTTGCGGCGCTTGAGCTCTTCTAAATATTTGGTCAGTTGGAATGTCTTGTCGTCCGCCATTCTTTCATCCCCGGACCGTCTGGAGCAGCCCGCAAGACGCTATCGTACATGAATCGACTTCACGAAGCGTACGACTTCAGCGGCTTGTAGCACGCTAGAATAAGCGCAGATTCCCAGGAGCCTCGCACCATGCCGACCAAAATACTGTTCTTCGTCCTGCTACTCGCGACCGTCGACGGTTACGCCCAGCAAAATCTGCGGCCCGACGTGCCCGTCGCCGTTGTCGGCGGCATGCTGCTCGATGGCAACGAGGCCGAGCCGATTCACCACAGCGTGGTCGTCTTCGAGAACGGCAAGATCACGGCTGTCGGCAACAGGGAAAACACCCCGATACCGCCGCAGGCAGTCGTCATCGACGCGGGCGGCCGGACGGTGATGCCGGGACTCATCGACGCACATATCCATATCGACTTGATTGGTCACGGCTCATATGAGCGGCTTTACGAGTTCATGAACGGCATGGAGCGAATCCACGAGTTCATGACAATTGCGGCCAAGCAGATGCTGCGCGCCGGCGTCACGACCGGGCTCGACCTCGGCGCGCCGTTCCAGGCCTTCGAATTTCGCGACCGTGTCCGTCGAGGGGAAGTCCCCGGGCCGCGCCTGCTGTTGTCCGGACCGTGGATTACACGCACTGACTACGACATCATCCCCGACGAGTACGAGATCATCATCGGCTCGCCGCGCGAAGCCGCGCAGCGCACGCGCGAACTGGTCGACCGCGGCGTGGACGTTATCAAAACATGGGAGGGTCTGACCGCCGAAGACTATCACGCGATCGTAGAGGTGGCGCATGAAGCGGGAATCAAGGTGCACGCGCATTTGTATGATCCGGTCAGAATTCGCTACGCAATCGACGCCGGTGTCGACGTCTTCCAGCATGTCGGCTCCGCGGGCAATCCGCCCTACGACGAGAAACTGGTGGCCGAGATTGCGCACCGTAACATCCCGGTCGTGCAAACCATTGCGCATCGCATCTGGGTGTATCCGGCGACCGTTGCGTTTCCTGAGCGACTTTACGATCCCGTCTACCGCAAGGACATGCCGCCCGACATCCATGCGGAGTTCATCGCGTCGGTCGAGAATTTCCGGCGCCTGTCCTATTTCGCGGACATCGGCCGCGATACGCGCAACGCCCGGATTTCGGCCCGGCAGTTCATCGAGGGCGGCGCCTGGATCGGCCTCGGCACCGATGCGGCCTCGCCGCTCAACATGCATACCGAGGCCATCTGGCGCGAGATGTCGGCTCTGGTCGAGAGCGGCATGACGCCGATGCAGGTGATTTCCGCCGCAACGAAAAGCAACGCGCGGATACTCGGCCTCGACGATGATCTCGGCACGATCGAGCCGGGCAAATTCGCCGACCTGATCATCGTCGACGGCAATCCGCTGCGGAATATCGAGGTGCTCGATTATGTCGACGTCGTAATCAAGGACGGCGTCGTCTGGTATGCCGAACGGGCGGCCTCAGGCCCCGTCACGGAGATCGGGCACGGTTTCTGACGGCACCGCGCGTCACGGCACCAGTTCGCCCCAACCCGAACCCTCGTCAATGCGCTGCACGAGCCTTTCGGGCCGGTAGCCGGGGTCGGCCTCGTAGCGGTCCTTTACGCTCTGGTGAAGCCTGAGGTAGGTTAGCACCGCGCGTTTGTGCTGGCCGGCCAGCAGCCACTTGCCGGTGTACGACTCGTGCAACTGGGACGTTGCCTTGGGCATGAGCCCGGCGAACAGGTGTTCGGAGAAACGCAAGCCCTTGCCGACCGCTTCGTTGATAATCCACTTCAGCGGAAAATCCGCCAGGAGCGCGCCATCCGGGTCGGGGCGATGGCCGCCGCCGATATCCGAGTGACAACCGGTGAACCACACTTGCTCGATGTCCACTCCCGGCCGCTGCTTCCAAACCGTCGGGCGAAAATCATCGCGCCGTTCGTCGATGGCCAGGGCGTGACGGGCGGTAACGATGTTTGGGCCGATCTTGTTGTCATGGAACATGTGCTCCTTGTTGAGGAAGCTCAACACGGACAAGGGCACGCCCAGCGCACCGACGGTATCCCAGACACCGATGAAGTGCACCTTGGGGTGTCCGTCCGCCGACCACGCATGCTTTTCGCCCGGGGGAAGCTGACCGACATCGGCCTTTACGCTGTAATTATTCCGCCACTTCCGGGAAAACTCGTCGTCAGGATGCACATTGGGATCCTTGTAAATCTCGAAGGCTTCCCAAACCAGCCTGGCATAGGCCTGCTTCAATATCCCGCAGTTGTTCATGAGCCCTGCGAGACTGCGCACGGTAAACGCGCCCCGACTGAAACCGAAGAAATACAGCTTGTCGCCGAGCGCGTAGTTCTGGACGATGAAGCGATAGCAGTCCTGGATGTTCTTGTTAATGCCGCTGCCCAGCGCCCCGGCCGTAAACCCGTCGTGATAGGACCCCAGGCCCCAATCGTAGAACACGACCTGCTCGATTCCGGCGTCGCTCACCGGCGCAATCGCCCGTGCAGTTTTGAGTACATTCGTCGGAAAATCCTTGTCCAGGTCTTGCTCCGGCCGGTTCCAGGTTCCATCCGCGCAAATCACGATGTTTTTCATTGTCGCCGCCAGCCTCGCACCTTCGGGATTTACATTCTGAGTTTAGTCGCCCGCGTTGAAATTGACCGCCGCCTTCTGTTCGCTGCCGAACCGACAACGCCGGCCGGTTGGCCGACACTGATCCCAAATGCGGGTCGACCGCAGGAGAACCGCCATGAGAACCACCTTGAAGACCCTCTTTCTGCTCTTTGCTGCCGCCGCCCTGGCGACGGGCTGCGGAAGCACCACGTATCGCCCGGTAGAGGAAACCGACTTTAACCGATTGGCCAATGAAGGCTGCACGCGCAAAGACGACCGCTTCGCCGTCACGGCGCAGATCAACAGCGCCTCGCGCGAGACCATCGTGCTGTGGGACGGCTACGACAATTCGCGCACGGTCGCCGTGCGACTGCCCAAGCAGGGCCTGGGCTCGCGACTGCAGGACAAGTTCGGCGAGAGCCGTTATGAACTCGCCTTCGATCGCCTCAACGAGCTTCGCGCCCGTCGTGCGCCGGTGACCGTCACCATGCGTTGCGAAGGGGCTGACATGGCGCCGGAGGCAGACCGCTTCAGCTACTACGAGAACGGCCGGCCGGTCCAGTTCGAATTCTGATCTACAGCGGTTTATCCGGCGACGCCGCCACCATCGACTACGAGCGCCGTGCCGGTCACGAAGGACGACTCGTCAGAAGCCAGGTACAGCACCGCATCGGCGATTTCCTCGGCGGTGCCGATGCGACCGAGCGGCCGCTTGGCCGCCCCGGCGGCGTATTCGTCCCACGGCATGCCACGCTTGGCGGCGTCGTCGGGCAGCATCGGCGTCATCACGTCGCCGGGACAGACGCAGTTGACACGAATCCCCTGCGGACCGTGATCGATCGCCATGGCCTTGGCCATGACAATAAGGCCACCCTTGGCCGCGCAGTAGGCCGCCGCCTGGTCGCCGCCCTGGACGCCCCAGCCCGAACTGGTGTGAATGATCGAGCCGCTGCGGCGCTCGATCATTGACGGCAGCACGTACTTCGACATCAGGAAGGCGCCCTTCAGGCTGGAGTCGATGGTCTCGTCCCATTCCTCTTCGCTGCAGTCCGGGATGGTCTTCGGGTGAAACACCCCGGCGTTGTTGAACAACAC
>DATHRP010000086.1:0-2140 GCA_035465195.1 Afifellaceae bacterium
TGACGACGGCGTCCTGCGTCTGACCCTGAACGACGCCGGGCGGCGCAATGCCTTGTCCGAAGCCATGATGGGGCAGCTGGGCGCAGCCTTCGCCGAGGCCTCCGCCGACCCGTCGGTGCGCGTGGTGGTCCTGGCCGCAAACGGGCCGACCTTCTGCGCAGGTCACGACCTGAAGGAGATGACGGCGGGCCGTGCCGGCCCGGATCGCGGACGGGCCTATTTCACCAGGGTCATGGCGCTCTGTTCGGGCGTCACGCAGGTGATCGTGACCTGCCCGAAGCCCGTCATTGCCGAGGTCGCGGGAATAGAGACCGCTGCCGGCTGTCAGCTGTACACCCGCAAGAACCCTGTGAATTGGGGGGCGTTCGGCGCGCTGGGCATGCTGGGGCCGCGGTTCTGGCCGGATCGGAGCGATCCGGGGCTGGTTGAGGCGATTTCGGACGGACTCACCCCATGGCGGGTCGGCGCTCGTGGAAGATCGGGCGGTCGAAGTTGTAGGCGATGTTGGCGAGCGTCAGTTTCGCCTCGGCGCGGGCCAGGCCGATGGTCCTGATGAAGAGGCCGAAGCGGTTCTTCTGATGGGCGAAGACGTGCTCCACGGCGGCGCGGATCGAAGACTTCCTGGCATTGGCCCGAGCGACATGCCTGGGCATCGGCTTGCCCGCCGGCTTGCGCCGGTGGATGCGGCTGGTCAGCATCCGCCCGGCCAGCCATTTCTCGTTGCGCCGCGAGCGATAGGCGCTGTCTGCCCAGACCTCCGAGCCGGTGTTCTCCGGGCTCACCAGGCGGTTCAGTTGCCGGCCATCGGCCGCCGAGGCGGCCGTGACGGCGCTCTCGCGGATGAAGCCGAAGCGCCGGTCGATCGAGATGTGCGATTTGTATCCGAACACAGGGACCGCGATCATCGGCAGCGGCGTGCCGTCAGGGCGATACCGGACCTTGCCGCCGATTTTCAGCGTCCAGCGGGCGTTCGTGTCCTTCTGCGCCGCCTTGTTCGGCTCGTCAGGCCAGATCTCGGCGGCCGACTTCCCCGCCCTGATCGCCGCCTTCTCCGCGTCCGTGTTGCGCTGCTTGGGCGCCGACACGAGGGAGGCAGCCACGATCTGCCCGGCCATGGGGATGTACCCCTTCTTCTTAAGCTGCCAGTCGAAGGCCTTCATCAGCCGCTTCAGCGTGCCCGTCTCGGTCAGCCGGTTGCGATAGTGGCGAATGGTGTTCTCGTCCGGCGTCGGTGCGCCCAGATCGAAGCCCAAGAACCGCATCCACGACAGCCGGTCGCGGATCATGAACTCCATGCGCGCATCGCTGAGGTTGTGCTGCGCCTGCAGGATCAGCGCCTTGAACATCGACACCGGGTCGAACGGCGGGCGACCGCCCTTCGAGCCGTCGCCATAGCCCAGCCCCTCGACCAGCCAGCCCCGGAAATGCTCGAAGTCCACCGTCGCCTCGAGCACCTCCAGCGGATCGCCATGCATGCTCAGCCGCTCCAGATGCTCCGAGAGCCCGAATAGTCCCGCCTGCTGCATAATCACCCCTCCCGATCCGATCCGATCCGATCCGATCCGATCCGGGGAAGTGAATCACACCGCCGCCGACGCCGGTAGGTTCTTGCGGGTGTTCAGCTACAGCACATCAAACGGCCGATATGGCCGCCATGCGAACAAAACCGACTCTCGGTCGCCGGCTTCGATGGGCAGACTCGGATCCCATTCAGAGATCCACGGATCAGGGCGGGATCACTGGCCAGTTATGCTCCTGATCGCAGCCTTGGCGTACCTTCCGATAATTTGCTCATCCTCGATCGCTGTCAGCGCGGGGAGCGCGCTGTTTGCCGGTGAGCCGATCTTTCCCAGGGCGATCACCGATGCTCTGCGAACGAACAGCTTCTCGTCGGCGAGTGCGCTGATCAACGCCGGCACGGCTTCGACCGCCAGCGCGCCGAACAAACCCAGTGTCGCTGCTGCAGCGCGGCGCTCTGAGTGGCTTTCGCTCGAGAGATCGCCAATCAATGATGACACTGTCGTCCCCAACGGAAGAACCGCCAGTTGTAGGCCATCCGTCAGACGCGTCAGCACACTGGATCCGTCAGACCATTCGTACGGAAAATGGTACTGCGGCAGCGCCCGTTCGAGCTCCTGCT
>DATHRP010000087.1:0-3848 GCA_035465195.1 Afifellaceae bacterium
CTCGGATTGTCGAGGGCCACGACAATCGACTCGCTTTGCCGTTCGGCGGTGCCTGTCGCCTCCTCGACGATCTGGTCGTCCAGATAGGTCCGCGAGGCGAAACGGTAGAGCGCACCGTCACCGGATTCGAAGGTCGAGACCCGGAAATCGAGCAACTGGTCGCCGTTCTCGCTGTGCGCGATCCGCACCACCAGCCTCTGGCTCATCGTATAGCCTTCACAGGCATTACCGGCGATCTCGAAAACCATCCGACCGTCTGCGCCCGTCACGCCCGACGTATGCTGGCTGTCGGCAAGGCCGATCTTGTAGATGGCGCGATGCGGAACCGGAATCTGGGAAACCGCCCAGGCCGGAAGCGAAAATGCGGCAGCGGCGAAGAACGCCACCGCACCGGCAATGCGGCGATCCCAGCGGGCTTTGGAATTGAATATCATGGGTCCCTGTTTACGACACATTGCTCTGGCGCACCAATAAAAATCAGGGCGGGCAAAGCTTCCCGTTGAAGCCGGGACCGTATCCGACTATCCATTTTAGGCAATTCTACGAACCCGGAGCCGCGCAGCCATGAGCGATTCGATTGCATCCCGCCTGGAATCTCTCGGCATCGAGTTACCCTTACCGGCCGCTCCTGCCGCCAATTACCTGCCCTTCCGGCAATCCGGCAATCTCCTCTACATTTCCGGCCAGCTTCCTTTCGGCGCCAGTGGGTTGACGCACCAGGGCAAGCTCGGGTCGGAGGTCTCAGTCGAAGAAGGACAGAAAGCCGCCCGCCAGTGCGCCATCAACGTCCTCGCCCAAGCCAGCCAGGCGCTGGACGGAGATCTGGAACGGATCAGGCAGGTCGTCCGGATTACCGGTTTCGTCGCCGCACCGCCCGAATTCACCAACCACCATGTCGTGGTCAACGGCGCGTCGGACCTTCTCGTCGACGTGCTCGGCGAAAGGGGCAAGCACGCCAGGGCCGCCGTCGGCATGGCGGCCCTGCCGCTCGACGCATCGGTCGAGGTCGACGCCATCATCGAGGTGGAATGACAGGACGTCCGAGCCTCGCATGGCTGGTCGAGCATCCGATCGCCCATCGCGGCCTGCATGACCGGACGCAAGGCCGACCGGAAAATTCCATGGCCGCATTCCGCGCCGCGATCGCCGGCAACTACGCGATCGAATGCGACCTCCAGCCGAGCGCCGATGGCGTACCGATGGTCTTCCACGACGACGAGCTCGACCGCCTAACGGGCGCCACAGGCAACATCCGCGACCGGGCGTCGGCCGAACTATCGGGATTGCGGCTTTCGGACACGCCGGAAACGATCCCCTCGCTCGCCGATCTTCTGGCCGAGACGGCCGGAAAGGTTTCGCTGATCCTGGAGCTGAAATCCCAGAAGGGCCGCGACGGCGGCTTCGCCCGCGCAGTCGCCGACCTGCTGGAAGGCTACGGCGGTCCGGTTGCCGCGATGTCGTTCGAAGCCGCGCTGATGGCCGACTTCCGCGAAGCGGCGCCGGACCTGCACCGCGGACTGGTGGCCGAGGGCGACTGGCGATCCTTCCTGGAGGTGATGAGCGCAATCGTCCGCTGCAAGGCGCAGTTCATGTCCTATTCGATTGACGACCTGCCGACACCTGCCCCCGTCCTTGCGCACCGCGTCCTCGGCCTGCCGCTGATCTGCTGGACAGTTCGCACCGAAGCCGACGTCCGCAAGGCGGAACGCTGGACCGACCAGATCACCTTCGAGGGCTTTATCCCCTAGGCGGGCGGCATTTGCTGTTGCTGCGTTGCAGCAGGGCCTTACATTAGTCAGCATGGATCACGAACCGACGGAGCAGTACCGCGTCCAGGTCGTCCCGGCGATTTCCGAAATCGACCGGCTCGACTGGGATCGTTGCGCCAATCCGGAAGCCGGCGGATCGGAGGTTCCCTACAACCCGTTCATCGCCTGGGATTTCCTGCATGCGCTCGAGGCGTCGGGCGCGGTGAGCGCCAGGACCGGCTGGATGCCACGCCACCTCGTGCTGGAGGGCGACGACGGCCGACCCGCGGGCGTCGTGCCCTGCTACCTGAAATCCCATTCACAGGGCGAATATGTCTTCGACTATGGCTGGGCCGATGCCTATGAGCGCGCCGGCGGCCGCTACTACCCGAAGCTCCAGGTCAGCGTACCGTTCACCCCGGTGCCGGGCCGGCGGCTGCTGGTGGGAGACGGCGAAGGCGCCGGGCAACGGCGAAATGCGCTGGCGGTGGCGCTCGCCGAGCTGGCATCGCGGCACGATGCCTCCTCGGTTCATGTGACGTTTCTCACCGAAACCGAGTGGAACGCGCTCGGTGATCTCGGTTACCTCCAGCGTACCGACCGCCAGTTCCATTGGCAGGACCAGGGCTTCGGCAGCTTCGACGGCTTCCTCGAAAGCCTGGCTTCGCGCAAGCGCAAGGCGGTGCGCAAGGAACGGGCCCGGGCGCTCGCCGACGGCATTTCGATCGAATGGGTGAGCGGCTCCGAGATCACAGAAGCGCACTGGGACGCCTTCTTCGAGTTCTACATGGACACGGGATCGCGCAAATGGGGACGGCCCTACCTGAACCGCCGCTTCTTCGCGATGATCGGCGAGAGCATGGCCGACCGGATCCTGCTCGTCATGGCGAAGCGAAACGGCCGCTACATCGCCGGCGCGCTCAACCTGATCGGCTCCGACACGCTCTACGGCCGCAACTGGGGCTGTATCGAGCATCACGACTGCCTGCATTTCGAGGTCTGCTACTACCAGGCCATCGATTTTGCCCTGGCGCACGGCCTGACGCGCGTGGAGGCGGGCGCCCAGGGCGATCACAAGCTGGCGCGCGGCTACATGCCGACCACCACCTACTCCGCCCACTACATCCTGGACCCCAACTTCCGCGAGGCGATCGACGACTACCTGGAACGCGAGCGCCAGCACGTGGAATGGGAAAAGCAGGCCATTGCCGAGCATGCGCCGTTCCGAAAGGCCGGGTCGTAAGGCCCACGACGATTCCGGACACTTGATCCTGCCCGCACAAACTGGAAGAGATGATCGGCAAGTTCGAACGGGAGATTGCCTCGATGGCCGACTATGACGAGCAGAACGTTTTCGCCAAGATCCTGCGCGGGGAACTGCCCTGCGAGAAGCTCTACGAGGACGATCATACCATCGCCATCATGGACATCATGCCGCGCGGCGACGGCCACCTGCTGGTGATCCCCAAGGCGCCATCACGCAATATCTTCGATATCGAGACGGCGGATTACCAGCGCGTGGCAGCAACGGTCCAGACCATGGCCCGGGCCGTCATGAAGGCGTTCGACGCCGACGGCGTCACCATCAACCAGTTCAACGAGCCGTCCGCCGGCCAGGTGGTCTTCCATACCCATGTGCACGTGATCCCCCGGTTCGAGGGCATCAGCCTGCGGCCGCACACCGGCGATATGGAGGACGGCGCGGTGCTCAAGGCCAACGCCGACAGGATCCGCGCGGTGCTGGGTTAGGCGAGCCCCAGCCAGCCGCCGACCAGCACGGCCTCGGCGACCAGCACGCCGACGATCATCTTCTTCCTGGCCGCCATGAAGGCCAGCCAGCCGAGCAGCAGCGCCGCGATCCTGAGCGCAAGCGGCGCCTCCGCCAGCGCACCGGACGGGAACATGACCAGCTTGCCGATCACCGCGGCAACCAGCGCCGTCGCCACGGCTTTGACCCAGATCAGCGCCTCGGAATCGTCGCGCAGCCGGTTGCCGACGAGCACGCCGAGCCAGCGCCACATGTCGGTCGCCAGCCAGCCAGCAGTCAGGATGAAGACATAGGGCCACCAGGGATTGGCGAAACTCTCGAATGTGAGGCTC
>DATHRP010000088.1:0-3779 GCA_035465195.1 Afifellaceae bacterium
GTTTCCTCAGCAAATTTGGGCCGATCTTCGGGCCGCCTTTTCATTGTGGTGGGAGAGGCTGGATCCACCCTGGCGGTACAGGGTGAGGAGGCGGGGGCCCCTTATACCGCCATTCGGTGGCAATTCAGACAAGAACTCCAAAGGTGGTGACGGTTGACCGGCCTCACGGATCAATTCGGGGGAAATGCCATGAGGTCGGAAAAAGGGGAACAAATTGGCTTTACGCCTCACCCTTTAGGGCCGGCCTTCGGGTCGGCCTTTTTCATTTCTGCACCAAGGCAATGTTGGCACCGTAATTGGCACCGGACTGGAAAATATCGACAGGGACGAAGGCGGACGAAACGCAGCCCTGGCTATCAGAAAGCCGCACAAATCCGGGCTATTTGGGACAAGGCAGGACCGGAAGGGACGGCCGAGTTAGAATTTCAAGACCGGTGCCTTCAACCACTCGGCCACCCATCCGTTCCAGATGTGGCGGGCTCTCTATCATCGCGAAGGCCGGAGGCGCAAGGCGGATGCCCGCGTGCGACAGAAATTCGCTCGGGCAGCGACAAGTCTGGAAAAGCCCATTGTGGCGGACGGGATGCCGCATTTTGGCCATTTACCCTTGTATTGATGATCTCTGCCCGCTAACCGCTTTGTTATCGGGTTCGTAACAATCCTGTGGTTAACGCCAACCGGTCCAAGACCTGCAGCGACAGGCCGGCTCGGGGGCGGGCGTTAGAGGGGACGGCAGATTGACGACGGCGGGCAGCTCAGCGGGCAGGTCACGAGGTTCTTCGGAGCAAACGGAATCCCCTTTGAAACTGGCGGGAATCCTCGCCATTTGCGGGCTTGCCGCCACGTTGGCCGGCTGCGCCACCGCGCCGGTCGTCAGCACCAGCACGGCTCCGGCCGGTGAAGTGCAGGCCGAACTCGCCCCGGCGCAGAATGCGCGTACGGCGCCTTCGCCGAAGAACAGCCGGTCCGGCGCTCCGGTCCAGTCGCGGCCGGCCGAAGCAGCGCGAATCACTCCGGGCGGCGGCTACCAGAAGCTCGGCGAACCCTACCGGATCGCAGGAAAGCTCTACGTGCCCCAGCGCGATCCCGACTATGACGAGACGGGCATTGCCTCCTGGTACGGCCGGCAGTTTCACGGCCGGCTGACGGCCAACGGCGAACGGTTCGACATGAACTCGCTGTCAGCGGCCCATCCGACCATGCCGCTTCCCGCCTATGCCCGCGTGACCAACCTGGCCAATGGCCGCTCGGTCATCGTTCGCGTCAACGATCGCGGGCCGTTTGCCCATGATCGGCTGATCGACCTGTCCAGGAAGACGGCTGCCGTGCTCGACTTCAAGGACAGCGGGACCGCGCGCGTTCGTGTTCAGTTCGTCGGCGATGCGCCGCTTCACGGCAAGGACGAGGACTATCTGATCGCATCGTATCAGGGGCCGGGTCTAGGCCCGGCGCCTAGCGGCGCGCAACCGGCGACGGTCCTGGCCGCCTATTCGCCTCCGCCGAAGTCGCGGCCGTCGACGGCGTTCCCGGAGGCCATGGCCGAAGAAAGGCTCGACAGGGCGACGGTCGAATCGGGCACGCCGTTCGATCCCTACAAGAAAGCACCGCGGACAGCCCCGAATGCGACGACGGCCGACGCTTCCGCCCTCAGGTCTTCCTATGCGGCCAACGACCGCGTCTCGCTCGCCTTCGGGGCGATAGACGGCTCGCTGCGCTGACCTTCGACACTGGCACGGTTAACCGGTCTGCTTTAATTCCGTTGATGCCGGCCGCGCGGCGTTGAACCCGACAGGGGTTCTTGTCTATTGTCCGGCTGGCTGGAACCAAATCGCGGGCAAGGTGAAAATGACATATCCGGTGCGGCTTAAGGGATATCCGGGCCTCATACTGGCGTTCGTTTGCGGACTTGCGATTCTCGCCGCGAGACCGGCACCGGCGCAGGTCTTCGACAGCCGGGCGCCGTTCGCGATCCTGGTGGATGCCGACAGCGGCACCGTGCTCTACGAGAAGGACGCCGACAAGCTGATGTCGCCGGCCTCCATGGCGAAGCTGATGCTGGTGGAATATGTCTTCCACGCGCTCAAGGACGGACGGCTGTCGATGACGGACGAGTTTGTCATCTCTGAAAACGCCTGGCGCAAGGGCGGGGCGAGTTCCGGTGGCTCGACGATGTTCGCAAAGCTCGGATCTTCCGTGACACTGGGCGACCTCCTGCACGGGATCATCATCCAGTCGGGCAACGACGCCTGCATTGCCATCGCCGAGGGCCTTGCCGGTTCGGAGATCGCCTTTTCCGACCTCCTGAATGCGCGCGCCAAAGAAATCGGAATGAAGAACTCGACATTCCGCAACTCGACCGGCCTGCCCGATCCGGATCAGAAGGTGACGGCGCGCGATCTCGCAGTGCTCGCCCGCGATATCATCCTGAATTATCCGGAATATTATCCGATCTTCGCCCAGCCCGACTTCGAATGGAACGGCATCAAACAGCGCAACCGCAACCCGCTGCTGACCGTCGGGATCGGTGCCGACGGGCTGAAGACCGGCTATACGGAGGAATCAGGCTACGGCCTCGTGGGTTCGGCGGTCTCCAACACCCAGCGGCTGATCGTCGTCATAAACGGTATGGAAAGCTCCAGGGCACGCGCCGAGGAGGCCCGAAAGCTGCTGGAATGGGGTTTCCGCACGTTCCGTCAGGTGACGCTTTTCGAAGCCGACGAAGTTGTTGCCGAGGGCAAGGTCTTCGGCGGCACGAAGGGCCGGGTCGAACTGAAGGCCAAGGGCCCCGTCCGGGTTCTCGTATCGCGGTCGGATTCGGAGGCGCTGAAGGGCAGAGCGGTCTATACCGGCCCCATCGAGGCGCCGATAGAGCCCGGAACCGAGGTCGGAGCATTGAAGATCTACCAGGACGAGCGCCTGATCCAGGAAACGCCGCTCTATACCGCCGAGACGATCGGGAAGGGCGAACTGCATGAGCGTGCCCTCGACGCGCTGGGCGAACTCCTGCTGGGCTGGCTGTGACGGACCGAGCGGATGCGCGGGGCGTATTCATAACCCTGGAAGGCGGCGAGGGGGCAGGCAAGTCGACACAGGCACGCCTCATGCAATCCTGGCTGGCAGGGGAAAGATGCGAGGTGGTGCTGACGCGCGAACCCGGCGGCAGTCCCCATGCCGAATGCCTGCGCGAGATGCTTCTCGGCGGTCGTGTCGCGCCGTTCGGCAATGACGCCGAAGCACTCGTCTTTGCGATCGCGCGTGCCGATCATGTGGCCGAGACCATAAGGCCGGCGCTCGAGCGCGGCGCCTGGGTGATCTGCGACCGTTTCATCGATTCCACCCGAGCCTACCAGGGGTCGGCCGGCGTGCCTGCCGACCGGATTGACGAACTGGAGGCGATCGCGGTCGGACAGACAATGCCCGACCTCACCCTGATCCTCGACCTGCCGGCAGAAGAGGGCCTGGCCCGGGCCAACGGGCGCGATGTGATGCCGGACCGGTTCGAAGCCGATGATCTGGCCGTACACCAGGAGCGGCGCGACGTTTTCCTCCAGATCGCCCAGGACGAGCCGGACCGGTGCGCCGTGGTGGACGCGAGCCGGCCGGAAGCCGAGGTATTCGAGCGGATCCGGTCGACCGTGCGGGCCCGCCTCGGCGACCGGATGCCGGCCCGGTGAGACGCGAAAGATCCCGAAATGGCGCGTAAGCCGCAAAACCAGCCGGATCAGCCGGCGCCGGACCGGATCGAGGGCATCCCGCTGCCGCGCGAGAGCGCTATCATT
>DATHRP010000089.1:0-1924 GCA_035465195.1 Afifellaceae bacterium
CCCACAATTGCGCCGCGCTTCTTTTCGCCCCCCGAACTGGCGCTTGGAGAAACTCTCTGCCGGCCCGGCAGAGGGTTTTTTCATGATTAGCCGCGGCGGTTCCGATCGATCCTGGCGATCAGGTCTCACCTTCGCGCGCCGGATACCGCTGCGATCGGAGCACGACATAGATCGCGGGAACGACCAGAACGGTCAGCAGCGTGGAGGAAGCCAGCCCGAACAGCAGGGAAATGGCGAGGCCCTGGAAGATCGGGTCGAACAGGATGACGGCGGCGCCGATCATCGCGGCAACGGCCGTCAGCAGGATCGGCTTGAAGCGTATGGACCCTGCCTTGAGCAGGGTGTCGCGCAGCGGCTTCTCGGGTTCTGCTTCGTGGCGGATGAAATCGACCAGCAGGATGGAATTGCGCACGATGATGCCGGCAAGCGCGATGAAGCCGATCATCGATGTCGCCGAGAAAGGCGCGCCGAACAGCCAGTGGCCGAGCATGATGCCGATGAAGGTGAGCGGCACTGGCGTCAGGACCACCAGCGGCAGCGTAAAGGAGCCGAACTGGATGACGACGAGAATATAGATGCCGACGATGGCGACCATGAAAGCCGCGCCCATGTCGCGGAAGGTGACCCAGGTCACCTCCCATTCGCCGTCCCACAGAAGCGACGGCGTGTTCGTGTCCTCTGGCTGGCCGTGAAGCAGGATCCGCGGCCTCGGAAGGTTACCCCAGTCGATCTCGTCGACCAGCCGACTGACCTCGATCATGCCGTAGAGCGGCGCTTCGAAGGTTCCGGCCAGCTCGCCGGTGACCCTCTCGGCCGGCTTGCCGTTGTGGCGGAAGATCGGGAAGGACGCCATCTCGCGGACCACGCGCGTCACGTCGCCAAGCTCGACGATGGAGCGGCTTCCCGGGATCAGGTTTGCCGGCACGGGTGTCGACAGGGCGCGCTGGCCGATCACCCTGCCGGATTTTGCCTGGACAAGGCGGATGACGATCGGATGCCGGCCGCCGCCGCGATGGGAATAGCCGACCGTCTGGCCGCCATAGAGCGCCTGGAGCGTGGCATAGACGTCGCGATGCTCCACCTTGTGGAACTCCAGATCGTCCTCCGACACGGTGATTCGGATCCGTTCGGCCTGCCGGCCATAGGAATTGTCGACATCGACGATGAACGGAACCTGCATGAAGGCCGCGCGGACTTTGTCCGCAATCTGCCGCCGCGTTTCGGCGTCCGGGCCGTAGATCTCGGCCAGCAGCGTCGCCAGGACCGGCGGCCCCGGCGGCGGTTCCACCACCTTGAGGCCGGTGCCTTCGGGAAGGTCCAGGTCCTTGAGCGCTTCGCGGAACCGCAACGCCAGTTCATGGCTGGTCGCCGAACGCTCCGCCTTGCCTGACAGATTGATCTGCACCTCTCCCATCTCCGGGCTGGACCGCAGATAATAGTGGCGCACCAAGCCGTTGAAGTTGAACGGCGCGGCGGTGCCGGCATAGGTCTGCATCGACACGATATCGGCCGAGCCGGAAAGCGCATCCACGATCGCCGAGAGAATCCGATCCGTGTCCTCGACGCTGGAGCCCTCCGGCAGGTCTGCGACAACCGACAGTTCCGGCTTGTTGTCGAATGGCAGCAGCTTGACTGTCACGGCCTTGGTGTAGAACAGGCCCAGCGATGCGACAGTGAGCAGTCCGACGATCACCAGGAACGCCCAGGAGCGCGCCTTGCCCGCGAGGATAGGCCTCGCCACCCCGGCATAGAGCGTACCGAGACGTCCGCTGGCATGCTCGGCCGCATGCTCGCCATGATGGCCGGCGGCGCCGATCTTCAGCATCAGCCACGGCGTCACCATCACCGCGAAGAAGAAGGAGAAGATCATCGCCGCAGACGCGTTGGCGGGGATCGGGCTCATGTACGGGCCCATAAGGCCCGA
>DATHRP010000090.1:0-10024 GCA_035465195.1 Afifellaceae bacterium
CCCATGTTGCCGAAGATCAGGCTGTAGCAGTCCGGTTCGTACTTGCCCATGTAGACCTCGTAGCCGACACGGCCCGAAGCGCCGGGATAGAAACCCGGCTCGAAGTTGGTATCCAGGTATTTCTTCCAGACGGCGTTGAACGCCCGCATGTTCCGGTCGGCTCCACCACCTTCCGCGGTCGGAACGATGATATCGATATTGCGCTCCGGGTAGCCCGCTGCAAGGGCCGGCATCGCCAGTCCGCTGCCGGCCGCACCGATCGCCGTCGCGGCACCCGCCTTCAGCAGGTTGCGCCTTGAGAGCCTGAAAGTTTCTGTCATGATTTTTCTCCCTAGCATCGTTGCTTGTTGACCGAGCCATCGGCTCCTGTCGCGGCGCAGCCCGTTCTTTTTGTTGCGATTCTCCGGGTTGCCCGACCGCGAAGTCAACAGCGACAATATCACAATATGATAAGCGCCCGATCGAACCAATCGTACGATTGGTTTCATTGGCCAGCCTCTCGCGATTCATGAAATGGCTAGAGCGCGGTCAGACCGTCGTAGATCAGCTTTCCGGCCAGTAACGTGAGGATGACGGCAAGCACGCGGTGGAAGATGGCATCGTTCATCCGGAACAGGATACGGGTTCCGATCACCACCCCGATAAAGCCGCTGACGATCATCGCGGCGACCAGAAAGAGGTACTTTCCGTAGGCAAAGCCGAGGAGGCCGAAAACCGATACCTTTATGATGTGCTGGGCCACCATGCAGGTCGCTTGCGTGGCTGTATGCTCCAGCCGGCCGAGCTTCAGCGTTTTGACCATCGCCGAGACGAACGTGCCCGTGGCACCGAAGAACATTGTCAGGAACGTCGAGACGATTCCCGTCCCGATGACAGCCAGCCGGCCGGCGGCCCGCACGGCCGGGCCCCAGACCGACCAAAGGATGAAACAGCCGAGCCCCACTTTCAAGATCGCCGGCGGGAGCTGGATGACGGTAACGCCGCCGCTCACCGCGCCGATCACGCTACCGAGGATGAACGGCAGCAGGATCTGCCGCTGGATATGCTTTCGCATCAGCACCGCGCGGCTCAGGTTGGACCCGATCTGCACCGCGCCGTGCACCGGAATGATCGCCGGCGCCGGCAACAGGATAGCCATGGCGGCGAGCATCACGGTGCCGCCGCCCAGTCCGGCCGCCGCCGTTATGAAGGACGTCAGCGCACTGATGGCGATCAGTGACAGCGAAGCCGAGAGGGCCAGGTCGGCGGGAAACAGTTCGGTCATTTGGCTATTGCGCCGTCGGGAGAATGTGCTGCGCCAGCGGAGATCGGCACCTCAATAGCGCCTCTTGCCTGAACCATCAATTTCCATTCATCCGGGAACGGGAGCCGTAACTATTCTTTGGTCAAGGCAATCGTGGCGAGCGGCGGCAGGGTAACGGCGGCGGAATGGTCGCGGCCGTGATGCGGCTGTGCGTCCGCCTCCACACGGCCCATATTGCCGGCGCCGGATCCGCCGTAATCGCCGGCGTCCGTATTGAGGATCTCGCGCCACGAACCGCCGGACGGCAGGCCGATGCGATAGTTCTCGCGCAGCGCCGGCGTGAAGTTGCAGGCGACGACGACCGGCTCGCCGTCCCGGTCACGCCGTTCGAACAGCAGCACCGATTCGTTGGCAAGATCATGGGCGATCCATGAAAAGCCGCTGCCGTCGCAATCGAGCTCGTGCAGCGCCGGCAAGGAACGGTAGAGCCGGTTCAGGTCCCTGACCAGCTTCTGCATGCCGGCATTGCGCCGGTTATCCAGCAGATGCCAGTCGAGGGCCGCATCGTGGTTCCATTCGCGCGCCTGCGCGAACTCGCTGCCCATGAACAGGAGCTTCTTGCCCGGATGCATCCACATGAAAGCCAGGTAGGCGCGCAGGTTTGCGAACTTCTGCCACTCGTCGCCGGGCATGCGTCCGAACAGCGATCCCTTGCCGTGCACCACCTCGTCGTGACTGAGCGGCAGGATGAAGTTTTCCGAAAACCCGTAATGGATGCCGAACGTCATCTCGTTGTGATGGTAACGCCGGTGGATCGGATCGCGCCCCATGAAGGTGAGCGTATCGTTCATCCAGCCCATGTTCCATTTGAACCCGAATCCGAGGCCGCCGGCGTCGGCCGGCTTCGATACGCCAGGCCAGGCGGTCGATTCCTCCGCGACCGTCATCACGCCCGGATGCTCACGATAGGCGAGCGTGTTCATCCGCTTCAGAAAGTCGATCGCCTCCAGGTTCTCGTTGCCGCCATGCCGGTTGGGAATCCACTCCCCGGGCTCACGGCTGTAGTCGAGATAGAGCATGGATGCGACAGCATCGACGCGGAGGCCGTCGATGTGGAAGCGCTCGAGCCAGTAGAGTGCGTTGTTGATCAGGAACGACTGCACCTCCGTGCGCCCGAAATTGTAGATCAGCGTGTTCCAGTCGCGGTGGAAGCCCTGGCGCGGATCGGCATGCTCGTAGAGATGCGTTCCGTCGAACAGCGCAAGGCCGTGCGGATCCGTCGGGAAATGCGCCGGCACCCAGTCGAGCAGCAGGCCGATACCGGCGCGGTGGCAGGCATCGACGAAGAACCGGAAATCCTCCGGCGAGCCGAACCGGCTGGTCGGCGCGTAGAGACCGACGGGCTGGTAGCCCCATGAGCCGTCGAAGGGATGTTCGGATACGGGTAATAGCTCGATATGGGTGAAGCCCATGTCCTTTGCGTAGCCGACCAGCTGGTCGGCCAGTTCACGATAGGACAGCGACCGGTTGCCGTCTTCCGCGACCCGCCGCCACGACGCCAGGTGCACCTCGTAGATCGAAATCGGCGCGCCGACCGAATTGCGCCCGGTGCGCTCCGCCATCCAGTCGCCGTCCTGCCACTCCGGCTGGCCGGGGTCCACGACGACCGACGCCGTCCGCGGCGGTTGTTCGGCGGCAAAGCCGATCGGGTCGGCCTTGAGCGGCATCAGGTCGCCGGACTGCGCCACGATCTCGTACTTGTAGGCCGCGCCCGCGGCGACCCCGGGCAGGAAGATTTCCCAGATACCCGTCGAGCCCCGGTGGCGCATCATGTGGCGGCGGCCGTCCCAGTGATTGAAATCGCCGACGACGGAAACCCTCTTCGCGGAAGGCGCCCAGACCGCGAAGTGCGTGCCGGCTACGCCCTGGTGCTCCATTGGGTGCGCGCCGAAACGGTCGAAGGTCCGCGTATGGGTCCCCTCCTGCCAGAGATATTCATCCATCTCGCCGAGTACCGGACTGAAACGGTAGGGATCGTCGAATTCCCAGCTTGCCCCGCCACCTTCGGCGCGGAGCCGGTAGGCGAAATCCGCTTTCCGGCCTTCGACCTGGCCGGCGAACAGTCCGTCCGGGTGGATCTTCTGCAGTTCAGAGACAGGAGAACCGTCGCCTGCGTCGATAACCTCCACGCGCCCGGCACCCGGCACAAGGGTACGCACGACGATCCCGCCCGCCGTTTCGTGCGGGCCCAGCAGGGAAAACGGATCGGAATGTCTGCCGGCAGCCAGCGCGGCGATTGTTTCGCGGGGAAGATCTGTCGTGCTTCCCGCCGGCATCACGTCCGGTCCGGTTTGACGGGCACGTTCCAGACGTCGGCTGCGTAGCCGCGAATTGTCCGGTCGGATGAGAACCACCCCATGCGGGCGGTGTTCAGGATCGCGCTGCGAATCCACCGCGGCCGGTCGCGATAGACATCGTCTACCGTTCCCTGGGCCGCGTGATAGGCGTCGAAATCCGCGGCGGCCATGAAATAATCGTGGTCGTAGAGCCCCTCGACCACATCGCCGAACCGGTGCGGCTCGTCGGTCGAGAATTGGCCACCGCCGACTGCATCAAGGGTACCTTTCAGGGCCGGGCTCTTGTCGATCGCGGTCCGGCCGCGCTTGCCGCTGGCGCGGCGGGCGGCGACCTGTTCGGCGGTCAGGCCGAAGATGAAGATGTTGTCCGGGCCGACATGATCCCGGATTTCCACGTTGGCGCCGTCCAGCGTGCCTATCGTCAGCGCGCCGTTCAATGCCAGCTTCATGTTGCCGGTGCCCGAGGCTTCCATGCCGGCGGTCGAGATCTGTTCCGAGAGGTCCGCCGCGGGAACGAGCATCTCCGCCAGCGAAACATTGTAGTTGGCGAGATAAACGATCTTCAGCCGGTCGCCGACGACCGGGTCGTTGTTGATCGTCTCGGCGACGTCGTTGATCAGTTTGATGATCTTCTTCGCCATGTGGTAGCCGGGCGCCGCCTTGCCAGCGATGATGCGAACGCGCGGCTGCCAGCCGCGGTCCGGATCGGCCAGGATCGCCTGGTAGTGTGCGACGGCCTGAAGAATGTTGAGGTGCTGCCGCTTGTATTCGTGAATCCGCTTGATCTGGATATCGAACAGCGCGTCCGGATCGACATCGAAGCCCCTGCGCTGGCGGATCAGTTCGGCAAGCCTTTCCTTGTTGACGCGCTTGGCCGCGGCGAACGCGTCCTGGAAGCCCGCATCGTCGGCATGGGCTTCGAGCGCTGAAAGCCGCTCCAGGTCGTCGACCCAGCCCTCGCCGATCGTCTGCGTGATCAGTTCGGACAACGGCCTGTTGCAGCCGTGCAGCCACCGCCTCGGCGTGATGCCGTTCGTCTGATTGACGATACGGTCGGGGAAGATCCGGTACAGGTCGCGGAACACCGTTTTCTTCATCAGTTCGGTGTGAAGCGCCGAGACGCCGTTCACGCAATGGCTACCCACGAAGGCAAGATGCCCCATGCGGACGATATCACGGTGCTCTCCGTCGAGGATGCGAACCTCGTCGCTGGGTTCGGTGCTGCCTGAAATCGCGCCGAGATGGCGGTCGTCGACGGCGCGGATGATCTGCAGGTGGCGCGGCAGCAGGCGGCCCAGGAGATCGACCGGCCAGCGCTCCAGTGCCTCCGGCAATAGCGTGTGGTTGGTGTAGGATATCGTCGCCCGCGTGATGTCGAGCGCCTTGTTGAACGGCAGGCCGTGTTCGTCCTCCAGCACGCGCACCAGTTCGGGAACGGCGATAGCCGGATGCGTATCGTTGAGCTGGACGGCGGCACGCTCCGGAAGCAGCGACAGGTCGTCATGGTCCTGCAGGAAACGCCGCAGCAGATCCTGAACCGATGCGGACGAGAAGAAATATTCCTGCCTGAGCCGCAGTTCCTGACCCTGCGGCGTGGTGTCGTCGGGATATAATACGCGGGTGATCGTCTCGGCGCGGATCTGCTGGGCCGCGGCATTCAGATAGTCGCCGCGATTGAAGCTCTCCAGATCGAAGACACGCGCCGGCTTGGCTGCCCAGAGCCGCAGCGTGTTGACATGGCGTCCGCGCCAGCCCGCGACCGGCGTATCGTAGGCCGCAGCCATCACGGTCTCGCCGTGATGCCAGATGCAGCGTTCACCGGATTCCTCCACGCTGCCGTAGAAGCCGACGGGGAAGACCACTTCCGGCCGTTCGAATTCCCTGGGATGGCCCTGCGTCAGCCAGTCTTCCGGCTCCTCGATCTGCCAGCCCTGCTCGATCGATTGCTTGAACAGTCCGTGCTCGTAGCGCAGGCCGTAGCCGTAGGTCGGGATGCCCAGGTTCGAGACCGAGTCCAGGAAACAGGCGGCAAGCCGCCCGAGACCGCCGTTGCCGAGGGCGGCGTCTGGCTCTTCCCGGACGATCTCCGCGAAGTCGATGCCCAGTTCCTCCAGCGCCGAGCCGCATGCTTCGGTCAGGCCGAGATTGGCGATCGTGTCGGCGAGCAGTCGGCCGATCAGGAACTCCATCGAGAGGTAATAGACGCGCTTGGCGTCGGCCCGGTAGGTCCGCCGCGTGCTTTCCATCCAGTGATCGACGACCCGGTCGCGGACCGCCAGTGACAGCGCCACGCACCAGTCGCGGGCAACCGCATGCTCCGGATCCTTGCCCACTGAATAAACCAGATGGTTGATCAGGGCGTTCTTCATGCCTTCGGTTTTCATGTCGGCTTTTCGGCTCGCGATGGCATTCGGCTTCTCCATGTGCGTGTCATGAAATGCCGGCGATGACAAGATGAACCGCATCGCGTCCGGAGCATGGCTGTCATGCCGCAGCGTGACCGCCGCTGTCCGAAGAACACGCGACAATCGGAATCGCGCTGCGCGCCAGGATTCGCGAAGTCATTCATTTGCTGAAGTGTTGATTTTTTCACTGCCCATCGTAGCTGAGTTTCCGGAAAATGTTCTCGTCCCGACATGCCTGTTCGGTATTTCTGAATTCCAAAAACAGACGCAATCGATCGTCGTGGAATTCTTCCGAACGCAAAACCGACTCCAAACAACTTTCTTCAGTGTAAGGAAAGCTTAACCGCATTTCGTTTAGACGGAACTTTGCCAGTGGGGCGACAGACCCCTGGCTCAACTGGTCACGGCATCATACAGGAGACAGGATCATGGCCGTAAAGAAGGCTACTACGAAGGCCAAGGCCGCGGCGAAGCCGAAGGCTAAGACCGCGGCTAAGCCGAAAGCAAAGGCTGCTGCGAAACCGAAGGCGAAGGTTGCTGCCAAGCCGAAGACGAAGGCTGCTGCCAAGCCGCGCGCCAAGGCTGCTGCCAAGCCGAAGGCGAAGGCTGCTGCCAAGCCGAGCGCCAAGGCTGCTGCTAAGCCGAAGGCGAAGACTGCTGCCAAGCCGCGCGCCAAGGCCGCTGCCAAGCCCCGTGCTCGGGCTACCGCCAAGTCGCGGGTGCGCACGACAGCAAAACCGCGCGCTCGCGCGTCGGCCAGCGTCAAGGCTCGCAACGCTGCGAAGATTCGCAAGGTTATTCGCCGGAAGGCGGCCTGACGACAAGCTTGTTCGACGGAGGCTTCGGCCTCCGTTTGCTTACAGACCGACCCGGTTTCTTTGGCTGATCGATCAGCCGGATGAAACGGGTCGGTCTTGCATGTCCGGCCGTGTTACTTGTTGAACCGGCCGACGCTCGCAGATAGCACTTTGACGATCCTGCAGAGCGGAAACGAACCTCAATGACACCTTCGTCCATGCCGGCAGCCCGATCACTGACCGGCTTCTGGGCTATTCGTTTCGTCTTCATGATGGAAGCCGTGACGATCGGAGCGTGGCTGCCGCGCAGTCCCGACTTCAAGATTTCCCTGGCAATCGACGATGGCATTCTCGGTATTGTCCTTGCCGCACTTCCCGCCGGTACGATGCTGGGGTTCGTCCTTGCGGCGCGGTTCGCCAAATCCATCGGCCTGCGGTCGGCATGTATGACGGCCGGCCCCGCATTCGCTCTCTCCTTCATTCTGCCAGGCATCGCGTTCGAACCATTTGGCCTTTTTGCAGCGCTCTTCGTCTGCGGATTCATCGTCGCGCTGATCGAGGTCGCAATGAACACCGAGGCCGGTGTGATCGAAAAGCGTGCCGGCCGGCGCATCATGTCGCAATGCCACGGCTTCTGGAGCATCGGTACCGTCGTGGGAGCCGCGCTCGGCGGTCTGTTCGCGCAGGCGGCGACTACACCGCTCTGGCAATTCATCCTGCTCAATCCGCTGTTCGCGATCGCCGCCTTTTCGGCCGCCTGGATGCTGCCAGGGGATGCGCCCCGCCAGCAGGCCGAGGCAGCCGGACGGTTTTTCGTCCTGCCCGGCCGGAAGCTCTTCTTCCTCTGCCTGATGCCGGTCGGGATCATGGCGCTGGAAGGAGCGATGATGGACTGGTCGGCGGTTTTCGTCCGTGAGGTCCTGCTCGGCCAGCCGTTCGAGGCCGCAACGGCCTATGTCGTCTTCGCGGCGATGATGGCCGTCACCCGCCTTGCCGGCGACCGGCTCGCCGAACGATACGGGCCGGCGCGCGTCGTCCTCGTCTCGTCGCTCGCCGCCGCGCTTGGCGCCGCAATGTTCTCGGCCGCGCCCGGCCTGGCGGTAGCACTCGTCGGTGCCGCACTTGCCGGCTTCGGTGTCGCCACGATCTATCCGCTGGCGGTTTCGGCCGCTGCCGCCGCGCCCGGGAAATCGTCCGAGGCAAATGTCGCTGCCGTCTCGTTCATTGCATTCTCGATATTCCTCGTCGGCCCGCCGTTGATCGGTGGCCTCGCCGAACTGTTCGGACTGCGGATCGCGCTGGCATTGCTCGTACCCGGCGCATTGGCGGCGGCGGCCCTGCATGGCAGTGTGCGTGTAACCGACACAGGCTGAGCTCACCCTCGAGCGGCAATTCACAGCTGCGGTCCAATCCGTTTGACCCGGTCCCGGAAGCCGCCTACGCTCAATCGTTTTTGACCGTTTGGACAAAATTGGCATGCATTTTGCAACGCCAAACCGGGCCTGCGCGATGCGGCGCGCGGGCGGAATTCCGACGGTTCGGACAGAAGAGGAAAGGGACGGGCGATGAAAACGAAAATGACAAGACGGCTCTTCGTGGCGGCATGCGCCGTGGCGATGAGCCTGGCCGGCGGCAGCGCCGTGCTGGCGGCGAAGGACAAGCCGATCAAGGTCGCGGCGATCTACACGGTTCCGGTGGAACAGCAATGGGTGAGCCGCATCAACAAGGCGCTGAAGGCGGCCGAGGCGCGCGGCGACATCACCTATACGTTCTCCGAGAACGTCGCCAATACCGACTATGAGCGCGTGATGCGTGAATACGCCGAACAGGGCAGGGACCTGATCGTCGACGAGTCTTTCGCGGTAGAACTAGCAGCGGGCAGCGTGCCGGCCGAATATCCCCATAACCCTTTCCTGATGTGATCGTCGTTCGGGCCGGCGCAGCCTAACTTCGCCGTCTTCGACAACTGGATCCACGAGCCGAGCTACCTCTCCGGCCTTGCCGCCGGCAAGGCGACCAAGTCGAACGTGATCGGCATGGTCGGCGGTTACGCCATCCCGGAAGTGAACAGGCTGATGCATGCCTTCATGGAAGGTGCGCGCGAGACGAACCCGGACGTGAAGTTCCTCGTGACCTTCATCAATTCCTGGTACGACCCGCCCAAGGCCAAGGAAGCCGCCTTCGCGATGATCGATAAGGGCGCCGACATCATGTACGCCGAGCGCTTCGGCGTTTCCGACGCCGCCAAGGAGCGCGGCATCCTCGCCATCGGCAATGTCATCGACACATCGGGCGATTATCCCGGAACCATCATGGCTTCGGCGCTCTGGCACATGGAGCCGACCATCGACCGCGCCATCAAGGCGGTGATCGACGGCACTTTCGAGCCGGCCGATTACGGGCAGTACTCCTACATGGCCTATGGCGGCGGCAGCCTCGTCGTCGACGACAAGCTTGTGCCGGAGGATGTCCGCAAGATGATCAGCGAGAAGGAACAGGAGATCAAGGACGGCCTCTTCCGCGTCAACGTCAATGACGCGGAACCCAAGTCGACCATGTGACGACGACAAGGGAGCCCGCCGAAACCGGGCTCCCGCTTCCGCGACCATGAGCGCTACCGATCCGGCGGGAGGAAAGCGCGCGGCGCGCGCCACCGTCCTTTCGCTTGCCGGCATCACGAAGAGCTTCGGCGCGCTGCGCGCCAACGACGCGATCGACCTCGATATCGGCCGCGGCGAGATCGTCGCGCTGCTCGGCGAGAACGGCGCAGGCAAGACGACCCTGATGAACATCCTTTTCGGCCATTACGTCGCCGACGAGGGGACCGTCAGCGTCGCCGGCGCAAGCGGCGATCTGCGGCCGCTCGAACCGGGCTCGCCGCAGGCCGCGCTCGACGCCGGCATCGGCATGGTGCACCAGCATTTCACGCTGGCGGAAAACCTCTCCGCCTTCGACAATATCGTGCTCGGCACCGAGCCGGTGTTCAGCCTGAGGCGGCGCGCCTCCGGCCCGCGTCGGCAGCTCGACGAGTTGATGCGGCAGAGCGGCCTCGGCGTCGACCTCGACCGGCGCGTCGACAGCCTCTCCGTCGGCGAGAAGCAGCGGGTGGAGATCCTGAAGGCGCTTTACCGCAGGGCCAGCATCCTCGTGCTCGACGAGCCGACGGCCGTGCTCACCCCGCCCGAGGCTGACAGCCTGGTCGAAACCCTGTAGCGGCTTGCC
>DATHRP010000091.1:0-2483 GCA_035465195.1 Afifellaceae bacterium
GTAGTTGACCGTGGCGCCGCCACCGTACTCGTCCATCAGCTTCTGCAGGCGATCCAGGCCCTGGCGCGGGTTGATGTAGTTCGGGTTGACGGTACCGGCAACGATTTCGTTGCGGAACACCTTGTAATGTTCCAGGGGCTTGTAGATCTCGGCCTTGCGGCGATCGAGCTGCTCTTGCGATACGACAATACCCTCGGCCTTGCCGTCGTCGATGAACTTGCAGGCGGCCTTGGCCGCCAGCCGGCCCTCGGTAAACGAACCCGAAGAAAACGCATGGGGTGTGCCGCCGACGGCGTCACCGGCACCGAACAGGCCCTCGACCGTGGTCATGCGGTTGTAGCCCCAGAAGTATTCGGGCGGAGACACGTCTTCCGGGCCGGAACACCAGGCGCCGCTGCCGGTCGCATGCGAACCCATGACGTAGGGCTCGGAGGTCGTCAGCTCCGGGTTTTCGTACTTCGGATTGACGTCCGTTGCCGCCCACAATACGGCCTGGCCCACGGTCATGCCGAGGAAGTTGTGCCAGCCGATCTCCTCGAGATGAGGATCCTGGAAGGCTTCCATCGTCACCATGTGGATCGGACCACGCCCGGCATTGACCTCGCTGATCAGCGCATGGTTGCGCAGACAGGTCGGGATCGGGCGATGCGTCAGGTGCGACACTTCCGGATCCAGGTACTCCTTGCCCACCATTTTCTGCAGCTCGGGGAACCACTTCGACTCGTACTCCTCGCCGTACGCGTTCTGGGTGTACGTCTTCAGGTGCAGGAAGTAAGCACCCACCGGGCCGTAGCCGTCCTTGAATCGGGCCAGCACGATGCGGTTTTCCATCTGGGTCATTTTCGCGCCGGCCTGGATCATCAGCCCGTAGGCCGAGCCCGACGACCACGGCGCGTACCAGACGCGCCCCGCACCTTCGCCGACCGAACGCGGGCGGAAGATGTTGGACGCGCCGCCGGCGCCGACGATAACGGTCTTGGCCTTGAATACGTGGTAATCACCGGTGCGGACATTGAAGCCGACGGCACCGGCCACGCGGTTTTCCTTGGCATCGTCCATCAGCAGGTGGGTGATGCAGATGCGGTTGAAGACCTTGTCCGCCGACTTCTTCGCCGCTTCGGCCACGATCGGCTTGTAGGACTCGCCGTGGATCATGATCTGCCAGCGGCCTTCGCGCTGGTAAGCGCCGGTCTTGGGATCACGCATGATCGGCAAACCCCATTCCTCGAACTGGTGCACCGTCGAATCGACGTGGCGCGCCATGTCGAACAGCAGGTCTTCGCGCACCATGCCCATCAGGTCGATGCGCGCATAACGAACGTGGTCTTCCGGATTGTTCTCGCCGAAGCGGGTTCCCATGTAGCAGTTGATCGCGTACAGACCCTGCGCCACGGCGCCGGAACGGTCCATGTTCGCTTTTTCAGCGATGACGATCTTCTTGTCTTGACCCCAGTAGCGCGCTTCGAAAGCAGCGCCGGTACCGCCGAGGCCGGCACCCGCGACCAGGATGTCGATATTGTCTTCAACGATCGTTTTGTAAGCCATTAGTAGTACACCCCTGATTTCATTCTGAGCCCAGCGGATTCCAGGGTATGGATGTCACCGTCATCCATGCGGATATACTTCGGCTCGTTGAACAGCAACTGGCTGTCGCGCGCCTCCTGGGTGGGTCCGGCCGCGTTTTTCAGTTGCGGGATGGCCGTGCCCCATGGTTTGGTCGTAATCGGCGCCAGCAGGTTCAGGTCGGTTTCACCGTTGCGGGACTTGATGCGCCAGGCGATGACGCCCTTTTCCTCATCACGGATGACGCGTACCGAGTGTCCCAGCGGGGCGAAGTCTGCATAGCCGCGAACATCGATCGCATTCATCGGGCAGGCCTTGACGCACGAGTAGCACTCCCAGCACATGTTGGGCTCGATGTTGTAGGCACGGCGCAGGGTCGGATCGATGTGCATGATGTCCGAAGGGCAGATATCAACGCAGTGTCCACAGCCGTCACAACGGGTCATGTATACGAAAGTAGGCATATTGGGCTTCTCTCAGAAATTGCGGTCTTTGAACCGACTCAGTAGTGGCTTGGTGCTTCGCGCTTGATGCCAAGGCCCATGTTGGGCGGGTTTTGGCCCAGATATTTCGGGATATCCGGATACCTTGCATGTACGGCAGGATCCGTCAAATCGGGTATTTCCGGCAGATTCTCACGTGAACCGTCGGCTTTGGTCACCCGTTTATGGAAAGCCGCGGCAGGCTTGAAGAACATATGCGCGAACTTGGACCAAAGAACCGTGCCGAACAGCACCGTGGCGGCGGCGATGAACAGGACGAAGAAGAAGGTCGCCGCGAACACGGACCAGAGCAGTGCGAACGTGGTGGTCGCGAGCAGCGAGAGGATGAACAGGTCGGCCCGCATCACGCGGTACCAGGGATGGCCCTCGGCCGAGACGTCGACGCGGATGAAGAACCAGAACCAGTAGCCGCCGACA
>DATHRP010000092.1:0-9582 GCA_035465195.1 Afifellaceae bacterium
GACAGGCCAGTCATGCGGCGAACCCTGCTTGGTGAACCGGACAGGGCCGGCGTCGTGGCGTTATCTGCGGCAGACCCGCCATGCGGTCCATCGGGCAAGGCGGGGGGCCAGGCGGGCTGCCCGCCGGGTGGCGGGCAGCTCTTTCAGGTCGTCAGGTGTGGCCGACGCCGTCGCCGTCGTCGGGCAGGTCGGAAAGCGCGGCCTGCATGGCGAGGATGTCGGCAAGCAGTCCGCCGTCATCGCCGCCGATGTCGACGGGCCCGGCCGTCGCGGCCTGAACCAGCTCCATGGTTTCCGTTTCGACGAGATCGGCGTCCGCCATCGCATTTTCGGCGCTGGCGATGAGGTGGCTGACCATGCCGCCGCCGAACAGAGCGTCGACGTTTGCATCGTTCGCCAGGCTGACACCGTCACGGTCGACAGAATAGGTGGCATCGTCACCGAGGAACCGGAGGAACTCGATGCCCTTGACCTTGTCGACCGATCCGTCGGCGCTCTCGATCATCAGCTTGTTGCCGCGGCCGGTGATCGTGTAGTCGTCCATGGTGCCGTCGAGTGCAAGGACGTCCAGTCCGCGGCCGCCGTTAATCTTGTCCGATCCGGCCGAGTCGTAGATCAGGTCATTGTCGTTGCCGCCGTCGAGCTTGTCGTTGCCGTCGCCGCCGAGCAGGATGTCGGCGCCTGAACTGGCTTTCAGCTTGTCGTTGCCGTCGCCGGCGATCAGCGTGTTGTCGCCATTGTCGCCACGCATCCTGTCGTTCTGCGCGCTTCCCATCATCGCCGACGACAGGTCGATCGGTCCGGGCTGCGGCGCGGGATCCGGTTCCGGCTGCGGCTCGGGTTCAGGCTGAGGCTCCGGATCGGGCTCCGGCTCCGGCTCGGGCTGAGGATCAGGTTCCGGCTCGGGATCCGGGTCAGGCTGGGGGTCCGGGTCCGGATTCGGCGCCTGAGCCACGGCGCCGTTCAGCGGCGTGATGGCATCACGATATTCGTCGATGGTCTCGACGATACCGTAGGCGACACCGGCATTGACGGTGAAGTCACCCGCGTCGAGCGCATTGTCGAGCACGGTGATGGTACCCAGCAGGTCGAGATTGTGCGCGCCGCCGCCGGCTCCCTGGTTCGACCGCAGGTGCAACACCGTATCGATGTCGCCGTCACCGTCCACGTCGGTCTGGTCGATCTGGTAGACTTCGGTCGTGTGGCCGGCGATCGAAAGCGTATCGCCCTCGGCCTGGTCGAAGTCGGTAACGACGTCGTCGCCGATGCCGTCGACCCAGTGATCATGGACATTGTTGTTCTCGCCGGCGACGCCCATCCAGTCGATCGTCCTGTCGTCGTTCACATGCCGGTTGATGATGTCTTCCTTGGCATTGATCAGCGTCTCGAAGACGAAGGCATCGGCGCCGTCGCCGCCGGTCAACACGTCGTTGGAGGGCATGTCGGCCTGCGAGGGGTAGAGCCGGCGCGAAGCGAAGTCGATTTCGTAGTCCGGATCGTCCGAACGGTCGAAATTCTGGGCGATCTCCGGTTCACGGTCGTCGGCGCGGCTGATGATCCTGTCGTTTCCGGCGCCACCGTCGAGACTGTCCTCGCCGTGGCCGCCGTCCAACGTATCGCCGCCGGCGCCGCCAGTCAGGACGTCGTTGCCGTAGCCGCCCTGCAGGTCGTCGTTGCCGTTGCCGCCATCGATCGTGTCGTTTCCGGCACCGCCGTCGATGGTGTCATTGCCACCCTCGCCGGATATGGTGTCGTCGCCGACCGGCACCGGATCGGGGCCCGCAGCGGGTGCCGCGGAAAGATCGCCCGGGCCGTTGGCCACCAGCTCCGCGATCTGCTCGGCGGTCAGCGCATCGGCAGGCGTGTCCCCGCCCCAGAAGCCGACATCGGCGATCGCGCCCTCGAAGAACTGACCGAGACGCTCGCTCACGCCGACATCCTCCGCCGTGCTGGTATCGTTGACCACGCGGGTGTTGGCGCCGATGATGAACGGCTTGTCGTTGCCGATCAGGTAGGAACCCTCGAACTCGCTGAGGCTGATCTCGGGATCGCCGGACACCTTCGTGAAGTCGTTGTCAGCGAGCGCTTCGCCGTTCAGGTATACGGTCACGCCGGCCGCGCCGAAGGTCACGGCGACATGGTTCCAGTTGCCCTCGCGGATCAGGTTCTCGTTCGACCGCCATTCGTGATTGTAGCCGGCATCGTTTCGGCCCTCGCCCTCGGCGAGACGTATGAAAAGCTGGCCGTCATCGTCGACGCGGATGTGGAAATGGCCGCCGTCGTCGGCCCCGCTTTCGTCCTTGGCGATGATCGTCTGCTGGCCGCCGAGGTCGACCGGGTTGAACCATGCCGTGACCGTTCCGTTGAGCACCTCGTAGGTCTCATCGTGGGCGGCATAGGCGAAGTTCCGGCCGCTCAGGCCGAACATGACCGCCGGATCGCCGTCCGGGCCCGGCATGGTCGGCACCGAGGTCTGCAACGACGCTTCGCCATTGTCCTGCAGGTAGAACTGCGCGTCGGAGACACCGCGCGCGCGTCGGCAAGCGTTCCGCCCTGTCCGTCCGACAACGTCCAGAACGACAAAGGCGCGTCCAGCGATGCGCCGGAATCGGACAGCGGGTCGCCTTCGATCACGTCGGCGCCGTTGGTTCCCGTGATCGTGTCGTCCGCAGCGTCCACCGTGGTGCGTCCGCGCACGTTTTCGACGAACGGCGATCCGGGATCCTCACCGGGATCACGGGCGTCGACTTCCGCAAGGAAGGGGTTCTCCGAAGCGGTCGAATCGACGTCCTGATCCAGGACGCCGGTCGGCGCCACCGCCTCCATCATCTCGGAAATGGTTTCGACGACGCCGTAGGTCTCCATGGCCTTTATCTGGATGTCGGCTTCCTCGACGCGATCGCCGAAAACGATCATCTGCCCGAGAAAATCGCTATCGTGCGCGCCGCCGCCGGCGCCCTGGTTCGAGTAGATCCGGATGATCGATTCCTCGTCGCCGTCGCCATCGACGTCGGCATAGGAGATCTCCGGATCGACGGTGTGGCCATAGAGGAGAATCCGGTCGCCTTCCGCCTTGTCGTAGTCGGCGATGAAGTCCGTGCCGATCGAATCGACCCAGTGATCGTGCGCATTGTTGTTTTCGCCGGCGACATTTGCCCAGTTGATCCGGCCGTCATCGTCGGTGTGCTTGGCGATGATGTCCGCCTTGGCATTGATCTGCGGCTTGATCAGGAACGTGTCGGCGCCGTCGCCACCAATCAGGATGTCGTCGGCGACGAACGGCTGGTCCGGATAGAGGCGCCGCGTCGCCGGGTCGATCTCGTCGTTGCGGCCCGCGGCCGGGTCGTAGTCTTGCGCGATCTCGGGCTCGCCGGCATCGGAGTCGGAGATCAGCGTATCGTCGCCAGCGCCGCCGATCAGGAGGTCGGATCCCCGACCACCGTCGAGAACGTCGTTGCCGTCGCCGCCGTTCAGCCGGTCATCGCCGTATCCGCCATCGATGACATCTTGGCCATCCAGTCCGTCCAGCTCGTCATTGGCGGTCGTCCCGTTCAATATGTCGTTGCTAGGCATTGGATACTCCAGAAGTTTGCAAGTGGGATACAGGGATGGTTCCGGACACACGTCTCCCGTTTCCGGACGACACGCGTCCGGGCGCAGCGGATCGCGCGATCCGCGAAAAACTCTGACTAGATCGACAGCCGGACCGCCCGACCCGGCAAATGGTTTGGAATTCGCCCCGAAACCAAAGAGCGCCGCCACTCGGCGGCAACCTCACTGTCGCGCTGCAATTGGGGCATTTTTGGCCCAAAATGGGACAGGCCAATGACCGGGCGGGGGAATTTCAGCGTATCAGCACAGAAAATCAATCTCAAGTTGAATTAATGGATGCCGCACCGGCAACCTGAGGTACTGATCCAGGGGTGATTCGCGAACTGTTCGGCGGGGCGGGTCAAGCACGTCGTCGATATCGGCGCCTGGATTTCCGGTGTCGTCGGACATTGCTGTCGGACAGATGCGCTGTCTTGATCCGGTCAGATAGCCGTATCGGCGCAATATAGATGTGAATTGAGGTTGGCTTGTCCGGCCCAGAGATTGCAATTGACCTTGCTGCCGTCGGATACTTTATTAAGTGACCCGGTAACTAAAATGGCCAAATCCGGGGGCTGGCTTGTCCATCGGCAGAACTACGGCAGACAAGGGACCGGATATCATATCCCGCACATCCGGCTTCGCGGTGCTGTTGTCCTGGTGCCTCTACGATTGGGCCAATTCGGCGTTCCCGGCGGTGATTTCGACATTCGTCTTCGCCGTCTATTTCACACAAAACGTGGCGGCCGATCCGGTTACCGGATCGGTTGTCTGGAGCCAGGCGGTGACAGGCGCGGGACTGGCGATCGCGTTGCTGAGCCCGGTGTTCGGTGCGGTGGCGGATCAGACGGGGCGCCAGAAGGTGTGGCTGATCTTCTTCACGACGATCTGCGTCGTCTGCTGCTCCCTGCTGTGGTTCATAAGGCCAAACCCCGACCATGTCAGTGGCGCATTGGTCATCTACATCGCGGCGGCCGTAAGCTTCGGTATCGCGATGGTGTTCTACGATGCGATGCTGACCAGGCTCGTGTCGCCCGACTGGTTCGGACGGCTCTCGGGAATCGGCTGGGCGGCCGGCTATACCGGCGGGCTGATCTGCCTGCTTCTGGTGTTATTCGCCTTCGTGGAACCGAAGTCCTCACTGTTCGCTTTCGATCGTGAAGAGGGCGAGCACGTTCGTGCGGCAACCGTTTTCGTGGCGCTCTGGTACCTGTTGTTTTCGCTGCCACTCTTCCTGTCACGCATCGACGAGACCGGTGTGGCGCGCCCATTTTCGGAAGCCGCCGGCGCCGGCCTTGTGCGACTGAGGGATACATTGCGGGGCATGCCTGAGCGGCCCGTCGTCGCACGTTATCTCGTGGCGCACATGCTGGCCGCTGACGGCCTGACGACGCTCATCCTGTTCGGCGGCGTCTATGCCGCGGGGACGTTCGGCTTTGAAATCGCAGAAATCCTGCTGTTTGCGATCGTACTTTATGTCCTGGCCGGTCTTGGCGCGGCCGGATTCGGTTGGCTGGACGACAGGATCGGCTCGAAGGCCGTCATCATGTTTGCCCTTTCGGCGATCTTCGTGCTGGTTGCGGGGCTGGTCGTGGCCCAGAGCAAGGCGCAGTTCTGGATCCTGGGGACCGGCCTGGGCCTGTTCATAGGGCCTGCGCAATCGTCGAGCCGTTCGATGATGGCTCGGCTGACGCCGCCGGGCGTCTCAGCCGAATTTTTCGGCCTTTACTCGCTGGCCGGAAAGGTCACCGTGTTCGTGGGTCCGCTGCTGTTCGGCCTGATGACAAGCATCGCGCATTCGCAGCGCGCCGGTTTTGCCGTCATACTCCTCTTCCTGGGCGCGGGGCTGATCGTCCTGAGACCCGTGCAGGAGCCAGGGTCAGGACGTTGAATATCGATCAGGTCGGATTGGCCGCCCGGAAATCCTGGCCGAAGGAGACATCGAGCTCATCGGTCCGCATCTTGCCGAGATCGTCGGGATGGATGAACTCGTCCCGGAACCAGGGGTATTTCTGCGGATCGAAAATATCCCTGAGCCAGCCGACCACGGTCGCCACCCGCTGCACATCCTTCAGCGAAGGGTGGTACGTCAGCCAGATGTCGAACGAATTCTGGATGCCGACGTCGACCGGAATGACATTGGCGCCGAGAGCGCTGGCATAGGTCGGCAGTCCGCCGATGCCGGCACCTTTTTCGATGGCAAAAAGGAGAGCGCTGCTGCCGTTGGTGCGGATTCCGACGATACTCTCGATCGATGCGAGATTAAGCAGGCTGGCCCAGATGCCGTTCGGGATTTGCGGACTGACCTGGTCGACAAGGCGGTGCGCCTTCATTTCATCCTTGTTCCTCGGCAGCCCGTAGATGTTCTGATATGAAGCCGAGGCGAAGGGGTATGCGTGCAGTCGCCCGATCCTGCTGACAATGAGATCGGAGTTCTGCGGTCTTGTGAACTGGACGGCGATATCGGCCTCGTGGCGCAGAACATCGACGCTTTCCATCGCCACTTGAAGGTCGATCGTCAGCCTGGGAAAGGCCCGCTGGAATTCGACCAATCGCGGCATGATCCAGTAGGTTCCGAGTCCTTCCGTAACGGCAACCCGGACAATGCCGGCCTGGTGGGGTGCAACCCCTTCCAGGTCGCGGACGAAATCGACGAACGAAGATTCCATACGCCGGGCGGCCGCGGCAGCGACGAGACCCGCCGGGGTCGGTTCGACGCCGTTGGGCAGGACGAGGAACAGCTTCTCGTCGATCAGGGTTTCAACGCCCTTAATCCGCCGCGTTACCGTGGCAATATCCTTGCCGAGACGGCGGGCAGCCTTTCGATAGCTGCCGAGTTCAGCCGCGGCGAGCACGAACTTCAGATCGTCCCAGCTTAGTCTGGAAATCAGCTTTGCAAGGTCACGCTGTTGCATTTTCGCAGCACTCTGATGTGAATTCTTCGTCTCCCGACGACCGATTTCCTGGTTTAAGTTGTTTCAAACTAACAAAAACGGGCGGTTGAGCCAAACCTTATGACGAACACGAGTCAAAAAAGTGTTGCAGAAACGCAGCGTAAGCTCTTTGACCTGATACCGCAATCCCGTCACGTACGGATTCGCGACATCACGGTCGGCGAGATTCCGGCAGTTGCGCGGTTTGCTGCTGCTCATTTGCCCAGTCTGAAGCTGGACGACCTGTCGATCTTCGAGCGGATCGTCCAATTCGACAGCACGTGTATCCAACTTTTTGAGGCCGGCGGCGAACTTGTCGGTGTTTATGCCATGCTGTTCCTCAATCGGCGGGGGGAATTGGCCCTTCTGGACGGCCAGTTCGACGGCACGAACCCGTGCTTCGAACACCTGGCGGCCAGAAGCGAGAAACCGGCTGCGATCTACACATGGTTCGTGGCTTGCCCGGGTCGGGCTGTGACCGGCTTCGGCAATGTTGCGCGTTTGCTGCAGGGCGGGCGGTATGCCCGTGCGGACCTTTATGCCCGGCCGGCTTCGGCCGCCGGCCTGCGATTGATGCTCGGCATCGGATATCGGCCGGTGAGCCCGGATCCGAACGGTCTTCACCAGTACCTGCGGATCGATCTCACCGAGGTTATAGAACAAGCGGCATAGGGGTAAATGATGGTCAACCAGCCACTCTACGATTCCTACGACAGCGATCTGGCGCGCAGCGACAGCAAACGCTACGGAATAAAGGTCGCCCGTTCGCTCTCCGACATGATGAAGGTCGTTTCGATCCGGTCGGCTGTCTACATCAGCGAGCAGGACTGCCCGTACGACGAGGAGTTCGACGGCAACGATTTCTGCTCGACCCATTTCATCGGGTATATCGGCAACGAGCCGGCGGCCTGCCTCAGGGCGCGCTTTTTCGCCGATTTCGCCAAACTCGAGCGGCTCGCGGTACGCCACGAATTCCGCCGCTCGCGGTTGTCGTTCAAGATCGTAAAGGCTGGTATCGAGTTTGCCCGCACCAAGGGCTATCGGCGCATCTACGGACACGCCCAGGACCGGCTCGTCAGCTTCTGGTCGACCTTCGGCGCCAGGCCTATGGAAGGTCGCGACCGCCAGCTCGTCTTTTCCGACTTCTCCTACACGGAAATGCTGCTGGAAGCTGAACAGCATCCGGATGCGATTACACTGGAAAGTGATCCCTATCTGCTGATCCGCCCGGAAGGGAAATGGCACGAAGCCGGTATCCTCGAACAGTCGGCCGTCCGAGACGCAACCTCACCGCTCCGGCAGGTCGGCACAAAACAATAATGACAAGCAGGTAATGCAATGACCGTTATCCCGTTTCCGAAGCTCCACGCCAGCCGCAAGGATGACTTGCCGCTTGCGGTTTTCGCGCACACGCTTCCGGAAATGGCGGAAGCCGACAGCGTCTTCGACCAGGAATGGCTGACCAACTGCATCGTCAACACGACGATCGGGCTGTTTGCCGCCCGTCGCCTCGGTCTGCCGATCGCGCATCTGATTCTGACGCCGGAAGACCGGCCGGACGAGATTCCGTCGCCCACCCTGCCCGGGCTGAAGGCCCGGCCGACAGAGGCCGTCTTCTCCTACAGCTACCCGTCGATCTTCAGCAACGCGCTGTTCAGCCGGTACCTGGATCAGTACGGACATTCCAAGCTCGCGCTGTTCGGGTTCGCCGCCAACGATGTCGGGCTGGTGTCCGCCATCGAAGGTTCGCAGCGCAATCTCGATATCATCTTCATTCGTGATTGTTCGCCGCTTTTTTCGATCGACGAGTGTCCGCTGGAGATGTCCGATGCTGCGATTTTCGGCACGATCGACTATTTCGCCTCTGTCATGACGGTGCCGGACTTCGTGGAGGCTGTCGCCGGCGCTGATGCCGTGACGACGACGGTCATGCCGCCGGCCGAGGCGCTGATCGAACCCGAGACACTGCAGCACTTTATCAGCCACAGCGCCGGACAGGCGGAAAGGCTTGGCCTTTCGCAATGTGCGGACCGGCTGCGTGAGGCAAGGGTGCTTGCGACGTCGGAGGCAAATCGGGAGACACTGGCAGGAGAGCACTGACACTCATGCCCGATCGAATGCCTTTCGGGACGAATGCGGATGAGAAGAGTTATGGCCGGAATTCAACAAAGACAAGGTCCCGGCAATCTCGACCGATACATGCGGATCGCGATGGACCGAGATGTCGATCGCAATATCCGTGTGGCGGCTGAGGCTGCGGCAAGCGCCATTCTTAACGGCACGCCGGAAACGCTTGTCCAGCGGGAAGCCACGGAAATCCTGCTGGAAGAGCATGAAATGCAGGCCATCGAGGCGCTGAACGATATGTTCGCCGGCAGGTGCCGGCACAACTGAGATGCGGGAGCGCCCTTCCGGCGCTCCAGCTGAGAGTGGAGAGTGACAGACGCGTTGAGAAGGAATGAGACATGAACGCGCCCGTAAAATTCGAAAACAACGCCTACGAGCGTATTGCCGTCAATCTGGCGGAGCTGCTCGACGATGCCGGCCTCGATTGCCGGGAAAGCCTCTATCAGTTGCTGTCGTCGGCATATGAGGCTGCCTACAGGAAAGCAGCCGAATCGAGCGAACAATAGGCCGACAGTCGGCCCGAACGGAATCGAAGATCCTATGAAGATGCGGATACCCATGCCGAGCAATACCTACGAGCGACTCGCCATCAACCTTGCAGAGTTGATCGACGATCTGGACGGTGATCCGGAGGCTTCCCTGCGCGATCTGCTGATCAGGGCCTATCAGGAAGCCTACCGGAGGGCTGCCATCGGCGAGATCGAGCCGTTATCCGAACTGGCTGTAGTAAGCTAACTCCCGCGAACGGTGGCCAGCGCCATGCCGGCCACCGTTTCTCCCAAATATGATCAAGCAGAACGGGTGGCGGCAGATCGCCTCCTGGTCGTTCGTTTGCGATGATCCGGCAACGGTGATAACTGGTTTTTTCGGATCGGCGCGCTAGATTGCCGACCCGGGAGGAATTCGAGGCGTAGGTTTGCGCCTAAAGACA
>DATHRP010000093.1:0-11752 GCA_035465195.1 Afifellaceae bacterium
GCCGGTTGAAAAGCCCCTGTGCGCGAACCGGTTCGACCGGCAACCCAATGAAGGACAAAGAAAAAACAAAAACCATCGCCGCGGCGCCAGGCCGCGAATTCACCGCCCGAAAAAGGGCTGTACTCGAAAAACTCATCCCGCGTCCGCCGCCAGGTACCGCACTCTCCCGGACACGCTAGCGGAATGACCGTCGGTCCGGTAGTGGCACACCGGGCCGGTCGGGATAAAATTTTATTACCGCGCCGGCCGGCGCAGCCGAACACGCGGAATCAGGTCTGCCAGGGCACGCCGCCGGCGAACGCGCGGTAGCGCTCTGCCGGCAAGTGGCCGGCGTCCACCGGCAGCATGACGCCGGAAACCGCGCGGGCTTCGTCGGAGCAGAGGAAGGCGATCACGTCGGCCACGTCGCGCGGCTCGATCCAGTTGTTCAGCGCATTCGCGCCCCTGACGATATCGGGGTCGCGCTCGCCGGACTCGATCTTCGCCTTCAGCGCCGGCGTCAGGATATAGGTCGGGGCGACGCCGTTCACGCGGATGCCGAACCGGCCAAGCTCCACGGCGAGCATTTCCGTCAGGCGGAGGATCGCGGTCTTGGAGGGGCAATAGGCCGGCAGAGGCAGCGCCGCGTAGGAATTGATCGAACCCAGCGTGACGATCGAACCGGAGCGCTGGCGCTCCATCACGCGCCCGACGGCACGCACCGTATTGACCGTGCCCTGGTAGTTCACGGCCCAGATACGCGCTTCCGCCTCGGGATCGCCGTCCATGATCGTGCCGGGCTTTTCCAGGACGCCGGCCGAACAGACGCAGGCGTCGATCCGGCCCCAGTCCGCGGCCAGCTCTCCGATCGCGGATTGCAGCGCAGCGGTATCGGTCACGTCGGCGAGCATCGCCTGTCCGCCCAGATCCTTCGCGACCACTTCCGCTGTATCGCTCAGGTCCAGTATGGCGATCCTGTAGCCGTCGGTTGCCAGGCGGCGGGCTGACGCCTCGCCGATGCCGCTGGCGCCTCCGGTGATAAGTGCGACGGGTCGGTCGGTCATGACGCTGCTCCTGGAAGTGACGCACATATCATCCGCGTGGCCGTCGGTCCTGGCAAGAGCTACAAGCCGGCGGTTCCCTTTCTGCGAAATCATGTATATGCATGATTCATGACCTCTCCGCTCGCCATCGGCCAATCCTGCGTCGGGTACCGCAGCCGCAAGGTGTCGCGGACGCTGGCGCGCGTGTTCAACGCGGCGATGCGGCCGCTCGACCTGCCGGTCACCCAGTTCGCGGTGCTGGTCGCGGTCGATGCCGAACCGGGCGACACGATGGCGGTGCTGGCAACCCGCCTGAACACCGACCCCTCTACCGCGGTGCGGCTGGCGCTGGCGCTGGAAAAGCGAGGACTGCTCGCTTCCGACAACGGGCGCGGCCGCAACGGCAAGCGGCTCAGGCTGACCGCCTCCGGCCGTGCGCTACTGAAAGAGGCCATGGCCGCCTGGCAGCGGACGCACGACATGATCGCGGGCGAACTCGGCGAGCGGGAAATGCAGCGGCTGCTCTCCGGACTGGCGAGGCTGGAGACCTGCGCGCTGAAGATCGAGAACGAACTGCACAACAGGGATCACGGCCATGAATGATATCGTCGTCACCGGTATGGGCATCGTCTGCCCGCTTGGCGTGGGCACCGAACCGGTGTTCCGTCGCCTGACCGCGTCGCGTTCCGGCATTGGGCGCCTGCCGGAGGAGATCGTGCCCGACGTGCCGTGCAAGGTCGGCGGCCAGGTGCCGTCCATCGCCGACGATCCGGAATGCGGATTCGATCCGGACAGGACGATTCCGCCGAAGGAGCAGCGCAAGATGGGTGCTTCATTCAGTTCGCACTGACGGCCGCGGACGAGGCGATCGCCATGTCCGGGTGGCGGCCAGGCTCGCCGGAGGAGCAGGAGAGAACGGCGACGGTGATCGCCTCGGGCGTCGGCGGCTTCCCGGCCATGGTGCAGGCGACGCGGACGGTCGACGAGAAAGGCGCGCGGCGGCTGTCGCCGTTCATCGTGCCGTCGTTCCTGGTCAACCTGGCGGCCGGGCACATTTCCATCGTGCACGGCTTCAAGGGTCCGATCGCCGCGCCGGTGACGGCCTGTGCGGCGAGCGTCCAGGCGATCGGCGACGGCGTGCGACTGATCCGCTCCGGCGAGGCGGACGTTGCTGTCTGCGGCGGCGCTGAGGCCTGTATCGACCGGGTGAGCCTCGGCGGATTCGCGGCGGCGCGGGCGTTGTCGACGGGCTTCAACGACCGTCCGGAAGAGGCTTCGCGTCCGTTCGACGCCGACCGCGACGGCTTCGTGATGGGCGAGGGCGCCGGTGTCGTCGTTCTGGAGCGGCGCGACCATGCGGTGGCGCGCGACGCGTGGCCGCTGGCGGTGATTGCCGGATATGGCACGACGGCCGACGCCTATCACATCACCAGCGGGCCGGAGGACGGCGACGGCGCGGCGCGGGAGATGCGGATCGCGCTCGCGGATGCGGGCGATTCGCCGGGCGACATCGGCTATCTCAATGCCCATTCCACCTCCACGCCGGTCGGCGACCGCGGCGAACTGGCGGGGATCCGGACGGTGTTCGGCGGGACGGACGTCTCCATCTCATCCACAAAGTCGGCGATCGGTCACCTGCTCGGGGCGGCCGGCGCGGTGGAGGCGATCTGCACGATCCAGGCGGTCCGCTCCGGCCTGCTGCCGCCGACGCTGAACCTGCACAATCCCGATCCGCTGGCCGAGGGGCTCGACCTGATCGGGCCGCAGACGCGGGAGAAGACGGTCGGGACTGCCTTGTCGAACGGCTTCGGCTTCGGCGGGGTCAACGCGTCCGTGGTGATCCGGCACGCGGACGCGTGAGGAGCGCTGCCGCGACTGTCATCGTTTGATCTCCGCAGTGAACGTCGCGGCCTCCGCGTCGGGGATGGCGTCGGCGGCTTCGCCGAGCGTTTCCTGGGCTTGTACTCGGAAACCTAGGCTTTCGTGCTCTCGTTTCCCGCAAGTGGCCCGGAGTGCAAACCTGTCCGGCTATCCGACGTTCGCCTTGCGCCATGCGTCGAAGCCGCCGGCAAGCGAAGCGACGTCCTCGAAGCCCATGTCCTGCAGCGTTTTTGCAGCCAGCGCCGAGCGCCCGCCAGTGCCGCAATAGAGGACCAGGCGCTTTGCCGGGTCCAGCGCCGGCAGATGTGCCGGACATTCGGGATCGGCATGGAATTCCAGCATGCCGCGCGGCGCGTGCACCGAACCCGGGATGGCACCTTCGGCTTGACGTTCATTGGAATCGCGAACATCGACGATGACGGTATCCGGATCGTCCTGAAGATATTGCAGGTCCTGCACCGAGACAGTCTCGATCACGGCATTTGCCTGCGCCAGCAAGTCCTTGAAGCCGGTTTTCAGCATCGTCGCTCTCCTTGGTCAGCTATCCTGCAATCCGAACGGTTGGCACAATACACTTCTTTTGGGATTGATCTGAGCCAAGGCCGTGTGAATACGCGACCGTTGAGCAGCAGCCGCCAATGACCTGGTGATCTCGTCGGTTCTCAGCGGCAGGTGATGTGCGACACGGCCTGGCCGACCGAATCATGAAAAGTGTAAGTCTCGCCTGCTTTCGATACGAAACGGCACTCCTTTCGCCAGCCTTCATATTGGCGGCAGACCATTCCATCCTCCGTCAGCCACCATTTGCCGCGAAGCCTTAGGACGACGAAAAAATGCCGAGGCCTGACGGTGATGCTGATAACGCCATTCTGCTTTATTTCGCCGTTGATCGCGCCCCTGGGCTTCAGGGAAATGCCCTCGAACTTGCAGGGGACCATCTGCAGCATTTGGGATCTGGTTAGATACTTCACCCTGGCCTTCGAGGCATCCGCCGCTGCAACGCACTGGAACAGTATCGCCAGACAGCAAGCTCCAGTCCGCCAAGCGGACTCCGTAGCGTTTCGATTACGGATCACGGGCATCGCGCTTTTCTTCAAACTGACCAACAGCACGCCACACGTCCGGACTTCCGGCGTTGATCGCCGTCAATCAGGCAAGGCGTTGCCGTGTGTAGCCTGGCAAGCGGATGGCCGCGCATCAGCAAACTGACAGGTCGGCAGGCGCATCGGGACGCCAGGCGCTGCTTGGGATGCAGGCGGGAACGGCACCACTATGAAACGTCGGGCAAAAACGCGTCTTTGGGTGGCCGCGATCATCCTTTCAATGGCGCTGATCGCCGTTGGCGTTGCCGGTGACCGGGCCGCCCGGGTGCTCAGCGGACATGTGGCGAAGGTCGTCTGTTCCGCGGTGTTCCTGTCAGGTCGCGAAGCCGGACAGGTGATGGGAGAGGAACTCGCCCAATATGGCTTCATGGCGACACATGTCTATCGGGAAAACGCCTCCGTTTCCGCCTCGCTGTTCGGCCTGGCCGGTCGGCAGGCGATATACCGGCCGGGTCTCGGATGCACGCTCGTCATCGGCACGACCGGGGCCGCCTTGCGAGCCGAGGTTCCCGACATTTCCCGGCCCGAGCCGCCCGTCGCCGGGATATGGCCGGATGGCGACGTGACACGGGATGGCATTTGGCCCGGAAACGTCGATCGAGAAAAACTGGACGAGGCCGTGGATCGGGCCTTTCAGGAGGCCGTTCCGGGGATGGACCGCCGAACCCGCGCCATTGTCGTGCTGTACGACGGCGAAATCGTCGCCGAGCGTTATGCCCCGGGTATCACCAGGGAAACCCGTCTCGCCGGCTGGTCGATGACAAAGAGCGTGACCGGAGCCCTGGTCGGGACCCTGGTTGGCGACGGCAGGCTCGATCTCGAACAACCTGCTCCGGTGCCGGAATGGTCGGACCCGGACGATCCGCGCCATGCAATCACGCTGGACCAGTTGATGCGCATGTCGAGCGGCCTGGAGTTCGATGAGGACTACGATGACCCGTTCAGCGACGTCTTGCAGATGCTCTACGGCGAAGCGGATCCCGCACGGTACGCCGCGAGACTCCCGCTGGTGACGGCGCCGGGCGAGGCGTGGTCCTATTCCAGCGGCACGACCAATATCATTTCCCGGATCATCCGCGACGCCGTGGGCGGCTCGCTGACCGACTATCTGGCCTTTCCCAGGCGGGCGCTTTTCGACAGGATCGGCATGAAAAGCGCGGTGATGGAGCCAAGCGCATCCGGCTACCTTGTCGGCTCCTCGTTCATGTACGCCACGGCCCGCGACTGGGCCCGCTTCGGGCTTCTCTATCTGCAGGACGGGGTCTGGGCAGGCGAGCGCATCCTGCCGGCAGGATGGGTGGACTATGCCCGCACGCCGACACCCGGAGCGCCCCGGGGTGAGTATGGCGCCCAGTGGTGGCTCAATGCGGGAGCGAAGGACGATCCGTCGGATCGCTGGTTTCCCGACGTGCCGCGGGATGCCTATTTCTGCCAGGGGTTCGAAGGGCAATTCGTCACGGTGATCCCGTCGCGGAAGCTGGTCATCGTCCGCATGGGCGCCAGCGTTCCGTTCGAAGCCTGGGATAACAACGCCTTCGTCGCCGGGATTGTCGCGGCAGTGAAGTGATCTCAGCGTTTCACTTCCGCCATGAAGGCGGCTGCCTCGCGATCCGGGATGGCGTCGGCGGCATAGCCGAACGTGCCATGGTCCTTCACCTCCTTCGCGGCGCGGACGAAGGCGCCAAGCGCCGCGCGGGCGAAGGAGCCGCCGACGCTGATCCGCCCGGCTCCGGCCTCCTCCAGTTCGGCGACGGACCAGGTCGGCCCGGACAGTCCCATCAGGACATTGACGGGCTTGGTCAACGAAGCGCAGACTGTCCTGATCGCGTCGAGCGACGGCAGCCCCGGGGCGTAGAGCACGTCGGCGCCGGCTTTCTCGAAGGCCTGCAGGCGGCGAATCGTATCGTCAAGGTCCGGCCGGCCGTAGATGTGGTTCTCCGCCCGCGCCGTCAGCAGGAACGGCAGGGTTGCCGCCTGCTCGGCGGCCGCGGCGACGCGCTCCACCGAAAGCGTGAAATTGTGGATCGGATTGGCCGGGTCGCCGGTTGCATCCTCGATGGAGCCGCCGACGAGGCCGGTGTCGCACGCCAGGCGGATGGTCTCGGCGCAGGCTTCCGGCCGGGTGCCGAAGCCGTCCTCCAAGTCGGCGGAGACCGGCAGGCCGGTGGCCTCGACGATCTCTTTCGCATTCTTCAGGATATCGAAACGTGTCAGCGCCGTCGCGGAATCGCGCAAGCCGATGGCGAAGGCATGGCCGGCGCTGGTCGTCGCCAGCGCCTCGAAGCCGATCGCTTCGAGGATGCGGGCGGTGCCGGCATTCCACGGATTGGGAATGACAAAGGCGCCGGGGCGCTCGTGCAGGGCCTTGAATGCCTCGTATTTCCGTAGCTGGGCCGAACCGGTCATGTCTCCGGAACCGCCTTCTCGAACGCCGGCAGGCCGTCGGGAAATTGCACCCAATGGTGCTTGTTCTCCGTCCAGATGGTGCGGACTGGAGCGGGGAACGAGGGGTCGGCGAAACAGCCGGCGGCGATGCCCAGATGATCTGGCCGCATTTCCAGGCTCCAGTAGACCGTGGTGCCGCATTCGGGGCAGAAATGGTTGGTGATCCGGCGGCCGGAATCGGCCGGCCGGCTGAACGTCTTCACCTCACCGTCATAGGCGGTAATCCGGTCCTTGGGATAATAGCCGGCGAGCCCGAACGGCGCGCCGCCGCGCTGCTGGCATTTCAGGCAGTTGCAGGCGATGACGAAATCCGGATCGCCGGCGGCGGTGATGGCAAGCTGTCCGCACTGGCATGTTGCGCGGCGTTCGGTCTCGGACATGACGGAATCTCCGGTTGGGGGGCTGCGACATTAATGCGGCCACCGATGTCTTACCAGACGGAGCGGCCGGGTCCATGTCGGGAGAAAGACCTGAAATGCCGATGAGGACATCCCGAACAGGCTTTCAGGCACTCCGGTAATCCCTGTTTTCCGTCTGCCGGTCCCCTGTTTCTGGAATCGGCGATTCTTGCGTAAGGCTCTGGAATGCTTCGGTAATCCGTGGCCTGACGCAGAAAAGCGCGGCTGAAAAGCGGGAAAATTCCCCGTTCTTTCCCTGTTCTTTGCCCGGAGACCCCGGTTTTGCGGCCGGCGAACGTCCGGTTGCCAGTCCATCCGCCCGGGTCTATGTCAGAAGACAAACATAAAGCCCCGGTGAGGTCATCATGAACGCGCCCCTCAAGCACACGGCGGAGACGACCGCGTCGTTCCAGTGGGACGATCCTTTCCTGCTGGAGGACCAGCTCGGCGAGGAGGAGCGGATGATCCGCGACAGCGCCCGCGCCTTCGCGCAGGAAAAACTGCAGCCCAGGATCATCGAGGCCTTCCGCGAGGCGACGGTGGAACCTGAGATCCTGCGCGAGATGGGCGAAGTCGGCCTGCTCGGCGCCACGATCCCGGAAGAGTATGGCGGCGCGGATGTCGGCTATACCGCCTACGGGCTGATCGCCCGGGAGATCGAGCGCGTCGATTCCGCCTACCGGTCGATGATGAGCGTGCAGTCCTCGCTGGTCATGTACCCGATCCACGCCTACGGCTCGGAGGAGCAGCGACAGAAATACCTGCCGCGGCTTGCCACCGGCGAGATCATCGGCTGTTTCGGCCTGACGGAGCCCGACGCCGGTTCCGATCCGGGCGGCATGAAGACGCGGGCGGAGAAGACGGCGACCGGCTACCGGCTCACCGGTTCCAAGATGTGGATCTCCAACGCGCCGATCGCCGACGTTTTCGTGATCTGGGCGAAGTCGGACGCCCATGACGGCAAGATCCGCGGTTTCCTCCTCGAGAAGGGCGCGAAAGGCCTTTCGGCGCCGACGATCGGCGGCAAGCTGTCGCTGCGCGCTTCCGTCACCGGCGAGGTCGTCATGGACGGCGTGGAGGTCGGCGAGGATGAGCTGCTGCCCAATGCCGAAGGGTTGAAGGGGCCGTTCGGCTGCCTCAATCGGGCGCGTTTCGGCATTTCCTGGGGCGCGATGGGCGCGGCGGAATTCTGCTGGCACGCGGCGCGTCAGTACGGGCTCGACCGCAAGCAATTCGGCAGGCCGCTGGCGCAGACGCAGCTCTTCCAGAAGAAGCTCGCCGACATGCAGACGGAGATCGCGCTCGGCCTGCAGGCGAGCCTGCGCGTCGGCCGGCTGTTCGACGAGGGCCGCGTGGCGCCGGAGATGATCTCCATCGTCAAGCGCAACAATTGCGGCACGGCGCTGGAGATCGCCCGCATGGCGCGCGACATGCACGGCGGCAACGGCATCTCCGAGGAGTTCCAGGTGATGCGCCACATGGTGAACCTTGAGACGGTCAACACCTATGAAGGCACCCACGACGTGCACGCGCTGATCCTCGGCCGGGCGCAGACCGGGCTGCAGGCGTTCTTCTAAAGCCAATCCAATAGATCGAGGGGAACCGATCCATGCAACGATTGCTGTTTGCGATTGCCGTGCTCGCGGGCCTCGCCGCCGCGCCCGCCAACGCCCAGGAACTCGGCATCGCCTTCGTGCAGGCGCCGGAGCAATCGGCCGGCACCTGCGTCGGCAGCAACCTGGACAAGGCGTTCGCCTGCGCGCGAGAGCAATGTGCCAAACAGGACGGTGTGAGCCCCCGCGATTGCCTGCGGGTCAAATGGTGCTATCCGGCCGGTTGGGCGGCCGACCTCTTCGTGCAGCACAGGGAAGGCACCCACTGGCATGACTATCTGTGCGGCTGGGCCAGCAAGGAGGACCTGCTGGCCGCCATCAAGGTGCGGTGCGAGGGCTCCTCGCGCGAGTGGCTGATCGAATGCACCGTCGTCAAGGCGTGGGACAACGGCAAGGAAGAAGAGCTGGTCTATTCCCTGCCTCAGTAAGCCGCCCTGCCGTCCTCGGGCCGGCTGAACGCTCTGTCGATCATCGGCGCGGCCGTCACCAGCTTCTTCAGTTCGCCGTCGCCGAAATAGGTACGGAAGCAATTGCGCAGACCGCGGGGCGGCTCGGTGTGCAGCGCGGCGGTTGCCGGGGTCATGGCGCTGGCGATATCGAACAGGGCGACGAGGCTGACGATCGCGAAACCGAGTTTGCGCCTGCTCGAATGCCTGGCGGTCGAAGTGGTGTCCCTTTGCGTTGTCATTGTCTTTTCCCGTCCCGGGAATGCGTTGTTTCCTATGAGACGGAGAATAGGGACGTTTGGTTCAACCTGGCCTGAACCGGCCGTTTAGCTGGCGTTCAGGTTCGGCGCGGGCTTCAGCGCGTCGCCGTGACGATGTGGGCCGGATGTTCGAAGCCGACGGTGCCGTCTGCGCCGACGAACCGCTTCAGGGCTCCCCGGGCTTCCCGCTGCAGGCGCTCGTACTGATCGTCGTCGATCATGTCGGCCAGCGTCCAGCCCCTGATGTCGGTATGGACCCATGCGTCGATGGACGGGAAGACTGCCCTGCCGGCAACGGTTTCGATCGTTGCGCCGGCGATGCCCGCCTCGCTTAACAGGCTGGCAAGCTGTCCGGTGTCGCCCAGGCAATAGGGCGCGCGCAAGGCGTCGGCGGCCTCGTCTCCGAAGAGCCGACCGAGCAGGCCCGTCATGGCGGTATAGCCGGGCGAATTGTCCTGGCTGTCCCAGACGGCGACCGCGAGCCGGCCGCCCGGCTTCAGCACGCGCCACATCTCCGACAATGCCTGGGGTCGGTCCTCGAAGAACATCAGCCCGAACTGGCTGGCGACGGCGTCGAAGCGCGCATCGGCGAACGGGAGGCTCTCCGCCTGGCCGGAGATCCATTCGATTTCGGGCCGGCATCGCCGGGCGATGTCGAGCATGCTCTCGTTGCAGTCGAGGCCGGTCACCGTGCCGCCGGACCCGATACGCCGGGCTGCCGCGCCGGCCAGTACGCCGGTGCCGCAGGCGACATCCAGAACATCCTGCCCGGGACCGATAGAGGCCCGGTCGCAGACTCGCGCCGACCATTCTCCGAACAGGGCCGGCACGAAAAACTCGTCGTAGATATCGGCGGCGCTACGGCTCACCTGACCTCTGCCCGCCTTCTCGCTTTCTGTAATTGTCATGATGATCTCCCTGGTTTGCGGTCGGCGCATGTCACATGCGCAGGCCGGGGAGTTTGCTGATGCCAAATCCATGAATATAGTCCACAAAGTGTACTGTAGTAGGCACGATCCGGCTGCTATGGTCGCGGTGGAGGTTGAGCATGAGCAAGAGCTACGGCCAGTTCTGCCCGGTCGCAAAGGCGGCAGAACTGTTCTGCGAACGCTGGACGCCGCTGATTGTCCGCGACCTTGCCGCCGGCGCGACCCGGTTTTCCGAACTCAGGCGCGGCGTGCCGCTGATGTCGCCGACGCTGCTGACGAAAAGGCTGCGCCAGCTGGAATCAGAGGGCATCGTCGAACGCCGGCCGGCGAAGCGCGGATCGACCTATCACCTGACAGATGCGGGTCATGAGTTCGTGCCGCTGGTGGCCGGGCTGGGGCAATGGGGTCAGCGCTGGTCGCGGCGGCAGCTCGTCGAGGGCGAGGTCGATCTCGGCCTGCTGATCTGGACGCTTGAGCGGAGCGTGCAGGCCGATGCGTTTCGAAACGACCCCTCCGTCGTACACGTCACGTTCTGCGACCAGCCGGCCGGCAAGGAGGCCTGGTGGTTCGTCAACCGGGATGGCAAGTGCGAACTCTGCCTGGAGGATCCGGGACTCGACGTCACGCTCTACCTCACCTGCACCCTGCCGGACATGATCTATATCGTGCGCGGCGATCTCAAGCTTGCCAGCGCGCTCGGGACGGGCCGGCTCGAGGCAATCGGATCGGCGGCGGCGCGAAAGGCTCTCAAGACCTGGCTCAACCTCGGTCCGTTTACCGAAATCGAATCGGTGCGACCGGACCATCAGCCGGTCTAGCGCCTATCGTTCGTAGAGCTCGCTCTTCACCCCGAGATAGCCGTCCCAGGCGAACCAGTAGCTGACATGGCCGGGCAGGCGGGCGAGCCGTTCCCCGTCCGGACCGACCAATGCGTCCTCGCTGAGCATCCATTCGCCGCCGGGTCCGGACAGGCGGTCGGGATCGGCGGCCTTCCCGAAGATACGGTCTCCGCGGTCATAGGCGCGTACGGTGCGCGTGGCGGCGTCGCCGACAAGCACCACCGTGCGGTCGCCCACCGCGTCATTGATGACCGGCTCATCGGCGAATGCCTCGATCGGCCAAGCCTTGGCGGCGGCGACATCGCGGATGCCGAAGACGAAGTCCTTGCGCCTGACCGTTTCCTCGTTGCGCACGACGGTCGGAAACATCAGATCGGGGCTTGCGAAATAATCGCGGTAGACGACGCCGGAGCCGTAGTCGCGGCTATGGCCGGTTCTAAGCGACAGCACCTTCGTATCGGGATGCTGCATTTTCCAGCTGCTCCATGAGGTGATCGTCACCGGACGGATATTCAGTTCGATGCCGTAACCGACCAGCGGCCCGACCACCGGACGGCCGGTGAACTGGTTCCAAAGGCTGTCGGTCTCACGGTCGAACATCAGCTTGTTTGAGCGGTAGAGGAAACCGGACGAGCCGAAAACGAACGGCCTGGCGCGGCCTTCCACCCGGGTCTCGAACAGGATGCCGGCGCCGCAGAGCGTGCAATAGGCGAGCGCGTCCGGCACCCCCCCGATCGTCTCGTTGAACATTTCGTGCCAGCCCATGATACGCAGCGGATAGGCGCGGTTGTCGCCGTTGATGGAGACACCGAAGAC
>DATHRP010000094.1:0-2002 GCA_035465195.1 Afifellaceae bacterium
TGAGCCGGACATCGCCATGATGTGGCCGCCGAAGTAATCCTCGTTCGAATCTTCAGAAGATTCAACGCGGATATTCCGCGTCAGCATGCCGACTTCGCCGCGCTCGTCGACGCCGAAGGTGATTTCACCGTAATGCATGTATTCGAGCGGCTGATCCAGCGTGATCCTGTCACCCCTGATGGCGGCAATGTGACGCCGCTCGGCCTGTCTCGGGTCGAAATCCGTCGACGCCAGGACAATCTCGTCACCGACTCGCCAGCCGCTGGCATCGAGCACTTCGATCCGCGTGCTGCCCGCTTCGGCCGTTTCGGCCAGCTTGGTCCACGAGTTTTCGCGATCGCCGGGCAGGCTCAACGTCCCTTGCACAATCAGGATGCCGCGGTCACCCATGCCATTGATGTTTTCATCACGGACATTGTTGGTCAGGGTTATCGTCGCGTTGCTCGTGTGAGGATTGCTCTCAGTACCGATCTGGAGCTCGCCGCGCAGCAGAATCCATTCGGTGGTCAGCTCGACATCGTCGTCGTCGGCAAAGCTGAGCTTGCCGTCGAGATTCATACCATTCAGCGACGGTGGGCTGACGTCGAGGACGACGTCCATGCCCTCACCAATGGTGACGATGTCACCCTCCCCCGGAACCGCGCCACCCGACCAGGTAGATGGATCGGACCACGGTCCACCTTGGACCGCCGAAGAACCCGACTCCTGTGCTGCGACGTCGGCGCAAACGCCAACGGTCAAACAGACCGGAACAAGCAATGATAAAAGCAACGAACGATTGTTCATCCGCATGGAACTAAACCCCCGGTACTCGAGATTTCGAATAATTTTTACCCTATATCACGCAAGCAGGGAAAGATGGGCCATTAACAATTCTTGTCATTCCTTGCCGGCCACTCGGGCCCGGGTCAGCAGCAGGTCGCCGAAGCCCGTAGTCGGCCGGATCGATCGTCCGTATGGCCGCGATACACTATAATCATACCGGCCGAAACTGAGGACCAGCGCCTTGCGCGACCCGGACCCGCAATTTTTCGACAGCTTCATGCTCGTCCTCCGAGTTCTCATCGGCGTGGCCGTCGGGCAAGTCGCGCTGGCAGATTCGGAAGAACTGGCCACCACGCAGACCGCGCCGATCTCAACGCCCGAAGCGGAGGCCGGACCTCTAACCGGGCCGCAGGTCTACAACGCAGTCTGTATCGCCTGCCACGCCGCACCCGGCATCGGCGGCGCACCGGCACTCGGCGACGGCGATGCCTGGTCCGCACGCATCGCCCAGGGAATGGACACGCTGATTGATCATGCGCTGCGCGGATACAGCGGCAGCGCCGGCATCATGCCGATGAAGGGCGGGCGCATCGACCTCTCCGATGAGGAAATCATCGGGGCAGTCGAATACATGGTCGAGCAGGTCGCTCAATAGGCTACTGCGCTGTTCACCGCTCGCTCCGAAGCACGGGTGTTACTATCGGCCTTCGAAAGGCTCGGGCGTGAGCATCGGGGGAGATATGAAGGTATCCGAAAACGTTGGCCGCCGGCGGTTTCTGATCCGAGGTGCTGCCGTTGCCGCCGCAGCCGGGATCTCGAACGAGTCTTCCGCCCAGTCTTCCGACTACGCCATTGAGCCGCCGCCGGTCGTTTCCATGGAGATCGCGGGATCGGAGACGCGATTCCCGGTTCGGCGTGTGTATTGCCTCGGCCGGAACTATCGCGCACACGCCATAGAGAGCGGAGACGATCCGGACCAGACGCCTCCATTCTTTTTTATGAAACCTCGAGACGCGGTGGTCGATTCCCGGGAAGGTTTTCCGTATCCACCGATGACTCGTGCGCTTCGTTACGAGGGCGAAATGGTCGTTGCTCTCCATAGTGGCGGTGCCGATATCGATCCCGACGACGCCTTAAGCCATGTTTACGGATATGGAGTCGGCCTCGATATGACGCGCCAGGATCTGCAGGAGGCCGCCCAGTCACTGTCCCGTCCCTGGGCGATCAGCAAGTCGTT